>CACWVH010000105.1 GCA_902764235.1 uncultured Ruminococcus sp. | reverse complement strand
ACAACGGCAATAACAGCAACGATGGTAACAACAACGGCAAGACAGACAATTCCGGCAGCAATAATACCCCTGCTGATAATAAGCCTGCAAACAATACTCCCGCAAACGGCACAAATACTCCCGTAAGCACACCCACCACCGGTGACGCCACTTCTGCAGCTGCTCTCGCAGCGGTAACACTCGGCAGCCTCGGTGCAGTCGTAATGCTTGCTAAGAAGCACAGGAAAGACGAGGAATAATAATCGTTCCAAAAATTGAAAAAAGCCGTTCAATAATATAGCTATTGAGCGGCTTTATCAATGAGAAATACAGGAGAATTACAATGAAGAATATAACATCAAGAATAATAACAATACTTCTTGCTTCAGCTCTTGCGGCAGGTATGCTTGCAGGCTGCACAGGAAATGGAAATAACACATCAGGCAGCGAATCTGACAGCTCCGCCAATAATTCCGCAAGCACCCCGGAAAGCAGCACCGAAAGCACAGCCGAAAGCAGCTCTGAAAGTACAGCCGAGAGCAGCACCGAAAATACTGCTGCGAAGACTGATTCCTCCGATCTGTATTTTACTCATCAGGAGATACGCAAATCTCCCGAATGGGTTACAAAATTAGAGGCAACCAAGGACTGTGAGCAGCTTATTGTTGTTGCCGGAGTTGATAAATCCACAGCCTATATCACAATGCACGAAAAAAATTCTGCTGGCGAGTGGGAGCAGATAATTGCGACCCCGGGCTTTATCGGGCTTGACGGTCTGGGAGATGCGAACATCAACGACTGCTACACTCCTGTCGGAACATTTACTATTGATAAGGCATTCGGACTGGCAGACGATCCCGGCTGTCAGATGGAATACACAAAGGTCGATGATAATTATTACTGGTCGGGGGATGCCCGTGAAGGTATGCACTTCAACGAACTCGTGAATATCAAGGATGTTCCCGGTCTGGATACAGAAAACTGTGAACACATTTCGGATTACGATTATGCTTATCAATATGTTCTGAATATGGGATATAACTCTGAATGTGAGGAGGAAAAGGGCTTTGCATTTTTCTTCCATTCGTTCTGCATCGATACTCCCTATACAGGCGGATGTGTCGGCGTTCCCGAAAACATTATGATGTTTATAATGCAGCATATCAAGGATGGCTGCAAAATAACCATCGACTCCCTTGAAAACTTCGGAGGGGATTTTGACGCATAAAAATGCCCGATGTCAGAAGAACAGGCTTTGCGTCGGAATTACAGATCAATTACTGAAATATATAATAATTCATATCAAATAATACAGGAGAGTAAATATGAAAGCAAAATCAATTTTAGCAGGAATTTCAGCCGTACTGCTTATCGCCGGAGTAGCAGCACTTTCCGGCTGCAACAGCTCAGATACACAGACGAGTACAACATCGAAAACTGAAACAGTTTCAAAGACTGAATCTGATACGACCTCACAGACAGCTCTGTTCACCACACCGATGGAGCGTCTTTCCTTTGAGGCGGAGGATTCACCCGAATGGGTCACAAAGCTTGACGCTGCAAAGGATGCAAAGCAGCTTTTTGTCGTAGCTGGCTATGAGAGGTCAACAGCATGGATCTCTATGCACGAAAAGGACGAAAACGGTAAATGGAAGATGATAATGACCACCCCTGGCTTCATTGGCAAGGAGGGATTAGGCAAAACCAAAGAGGGAGATGCCAAGACTCCTGTGGGAACCTTCCACTTTACAAAAGCCTTTGGCATTGCTGATGATCCCGGCTGTGCTATGGAATACACAAAGGTCAGCGAGGACACCTATTGGTCAGGCGATAGTAACTATCAGTATAATCAGATGGTCAGTATAAATGATTATCCAGATCTGAACAAAGATGACAGCGAGCATATACTTGATTATCAGTATGAATATCAATACTGTCTGAATATAAGCTATAATGAAGAAGGCACAGCAGGCAAGGGCTCTGCCATATTTCTGCACTGCTTCGGAAACAGAAAGCCCCGCACAGGCGGCTGTGTAGCCATTCCCGAGGAGCAGATGTATTATGTGATGCAGCACGTTGATCCTGATTGTGTTGTAGTTATAGATTCCATGGAGAATTTCGGCGCAGAATTCTGACTGTAGAGATCAAAGACTCAAAAGAAATAATGAAAGGATAATCAGACAATGAAAAAATGTAAAACAAAACTTATTGCTGCTTTACTTGCAGCATTGATGATCTCCTCTTTTGCAGGATGCACACAGCAAAATAACACTTAGAATTCTAAACCCGAAAACTCTGTTGCTTCTGCAGCTGATGTTTCTTCTAAATCGAAGGAGTCCTCAAAAACTGAGGAGAAGGATGATACATCCAAAGCTGAGGCAAGCAAGGAAGAATCCGATGTCAAGGCTGATTCACTTTCTCTCTGGACGGATTCCGCTCCCCTCAAATCTCAGCTTACCGATTATATTAAGACTGTTACGGATGAAAATAGTGCAGATTTCATCCCTGTTGAAAACAGAATCGCAGTTTTTGATATGGACGGTACACTCTGCTGTGAAACTGACCCCGGCTATTTCGACCACAAGCTTCTTTACCATCGTGTAATGGAAGACCCCGATTACAAGGATAAGGCAAGCAAGGAAGAAAAAGAAACTGCGGCTATCATCAAGACCTATTTTGAAACTGGCGAATATCCCAGCGGACTGGACGTCAAGCACGGAACGGCTGTTGCTACTGCCTTCAAGGGTATGACGATTGATGAATTTGACGCTTATGTCAAGGCATACAGAGACCAGCCGATGGAGGGCTACGCGGGCATGACAAACGGTCAGGCATTCTATAAGCCGATGCTTGAGGTCGTTGATTATCTGATATAAAACGACTTTAAGGTATATATCGTAAGCGGTACAGACCGTCTTATCACACGAGGACTTGCCGAGGGCACGGTAAATATTCCCCTCAGCCAGATGATCGGCTCGGACGAAAGCCTTGTTGCTACAGGTCAGGGCGATACTGACGGTCTTGATTACAACTTCGGTAAGGATGATAAGGTCGTTACCGGCGGCGAATTCCTAATAAAGAACCTGAAAACTAATAAGGTAACTGTAATCCAGCAGGAGATCGGCGTTCAGCCTGTTCTTGCCTTCGGCAACAGCGGCGGCGATTCGGCGATGGCTAACTTCACCATCAACAACAACAAGTACAAGAGCGCAGCCTATATGCTCTGCTGTGACGATACAGAGCGTGAAAACGGCAATGTCGAAAAGGCAGATAAAATGCGCAAGACCTGCGAGGAAAACGGCTATACCGCCATTTCCATGAAAGACGACTGGACAACTATTTATGGTGACGGCGTTACCTACAAGGGTGCAGAAAAAACAGAGGAAACACAGTCATCGCAGGAATGAGCAGAGGAAGAATCTGTAGCTCCGGCAGTGTGATATGAAATGAGAGCATTATGACAATGCTGTCCATGTTTAAGTTTTCTGGAGTGGTATTCTTTTCAGATATAAAAGAAACAAAGATAATACAGTAATTCTGATAGCAGGAAAGGATAAGAAAGTATGAATAAAGTATTGATAACGAGAATTTTAGGCATTGTGATGATACTTGCCTCTATCGGTTTTTTGGTTTTTTCCTTTATAGCCACACAAAACTATGTTAAAACCGAAGCGACCGTTGTTTCTGTTGAGTATGATTCCACAGTTACTTATGATCCTGATGATGATACAACCCGTGATGACCATATTGTAACCATGGAATATGTTGTTGACGGAAAAACCTATCAAACAGTAATTCATGCACAGCAAGGTGATTATTCTATCGGTCAGAAAACGGAGATCAGATATAATCCTGCTAATCCGCAGAATGTTGCTGTGGGTGAAATGAATCTGCCGATTATTATCGGAATATGTGCTGCTGCAGTCATTATCGGTGCAATCATTATTATCAAAGGCAAATAAACCATCAGAAAAGCCCTCCGCAGTTCAACCTACGGAGGGCAAAGTTTATTCTGCCAAGCTGTACGGCTCGATGGCTGTTACCTTTGCAGCGTATTCGCCGTCGGGCAGAGGTTTTGCTAATAGTTCATCATAGCTCTTTGTCATTTCAAATGTTGCCATATCGGAACAGAAGGTATTTCCAAACAGGTCGGAAGCAACAAAAACATACTGATAGGTTTTTCCGTCTAATGGCAGCTCAGTGATCTCTCCTCCGTTTTCACCGATGGTAAACTCTTCGCTGAAGTTTTCAATGGTTCTGCCGTTTTCCTGTACTACATCCGTGATTACCTGAACCCGGTCGCCTTTTTTCAGCGGTACAATATCATTATCTGGCAAGCCATTTTCATCGTAACCGTTCCAGATTCCTGCAAGTTTGTAATAGCCGCCGTTGAGCTTTGTGCTGTCCCGCACGAACACAAAGCGCAGGTTCATCCGCTCACCGTTGACATTTATTGGCGCATTAAAAGAAACATATTCTCCGTTGGTGCTTACGGTTGAGTGAAAGAGTCTGTGTCCGTCAAGCGCAAGACTGATTCCCCTGAAATTACTCCTGAACACCATGTTCTCCCAGTCCTTATTCATATCGTTATCTGTGCAGAGGGTATGCCGCCTACCGTCTGCATCTGACGTCATCAGGATGTAATCGATATGGTTCAGATAATTTTTGCTCTCGGGTGTGAGCGTCACAGTAAATACGCCGTTGTCGCTGACGCTGCCGCTGTCTGAGAAAGCAACTGTATTTGTCGGAACATTCAAATAGAGTTGTGAGAGGAAGCGATTATAGTCTTCATTCAGACCAAGTGCAATGTAATCCCGTATCTCCTTTACGTTATAAACCATAGGGAAGTAAAACGAAACGCCGCGTGCATTGTTTCGTGTGCCGCTTACCTTATATGGTACAAAGCTGCTTGCTGCCAAGTAAACGTCCACTGCGTTCGTGGATTGGTCCTCAATCACTTTGGTAACGAAATCCACCAGATCGAGCATATTTGCTGCACCCTGATAAGAATTGTCGCCGCCGAATTTTTCACAGTTGTTCATGGCACTGATGACAGTGGATGCGTTTTCGCTGCCAATATCGTTCGCAATTAGCGAACTTGTTACAAAAGCCATTTGAGAAATCATATAATCCGTTTGCGACAGGTCAAATACAGAAAGCGTGGCATAGAGATCCTTGTCTTTTTCTTTACATTTTCCCATATAGGAATCGCAGATGGCTTTGCCAACTTCGAGGGTATCGGTTGCTTTTGCAAATGCTTCGGCGAGCTTTATGTAGTCCCAGCCGCCGGAGGGCTCTATTTCCTCCGAAGCAACCATATAATTCGAATAGTCCTTGACGACCGCAGCAGTTTCGACAGAAGCCATCAGGCACGCATCAAATCCGATTATGTCGAATTTTGTTTTCAGCTTTGTATTTTCTAATGCTGTGTGCAGTTCCGTGAGGGTCAATGAATCAAAGGAATAGTTTTCGTCAAAACAGACACCCTTTGCCGATCCGCCGCCGTGATCCCACAGAATCAGCATATTCCGGTCAGCAGAATAGTTTTCCTGCCCCCAGGAGAGGAAATCGGTGAGCGTCTGCGCTTCGCCCATATTGAGCTGAGTGAGGGTATCAAGCAGTTGGAGCTTACCGTTCTTTATTTCATAACGCTGGGCGGCAGTTGCGTCTATTCCATGTGAACGCCATGTTTTTGCACCACCTGTCTGAATGACGATATGCAGATCATCTCCGACCTCGGCTTTCAGCAGATCGTCAATGTTCTTTCCGGCAAGACCCTGCTTTGTTTCCAGATTTGAACCGCACATATAGATAAAAATCGTACTGCCGCTCAGGGCAGGCTTGTTGTCGGGTATTTCTTCTGCCCGGGAAGAAGAAACAGAAGCCTGAGAGGACTGCGGCTGTGACGATCCGTCATTTTCCACTGCAGTACATCCACAGAAAACGGAAATGATCACAAGCCACAATGTTATGACAAAAAGCTGTTTTTTCAATTATAATTACCCCTGTCTTTGGAATATTTTGCATTAAGCCATGCTCTTGTTTCTTCTGCAAATTCATACTGTGTCATATATTCGCCGGTATAGAGTGAAATGGCAAAGGGATCGTTACTCAGCAAACGGTAATAATCGCAGTCCAACAGACTTTTGTTTATACCGACAGTACCCGGTTCTCTTATAATGATGTTATTTATACCCAAAGCATCAAAGGTATTTTTCAAGTCCCCGATATATACTCTTATCTTGTTTTTGGAGAGAGTGTCCGCAGCGAATCCGGGTTCTATATTGCCTATTATCATATCCATATCGCACATTGCACCACCCCGGTCAATAAGAAGGCCGAGCAGCTCCTTGCTTTTACTGCGGGCAAACTGTACCTGCTTATTGTTCACAAAAACCTCAAATGCTCCGAAGCATTGTACTTTAACTGGTTTGTCAGAAAGCTCCGGCGCACGGTAGCGTCTGTGCTCCAGAGCATTTCTCAGCTTGTCCTGTGAAAAGGGCTTGAGTATATAACCGCTTGCGTTTATATCAAACGCCGGGATAGAATACTCTGAATGTCCTGTCAGGAATATGATATTGCAAAGCGGATACCTCTCAATAATTCGTCTTGCAAGCTCCATTCCGTCCATGCCCGGCATTTCAATATCAAGAAAAGCCACTTCCACAGGCTGCTCAAGATCACCGACAGCCTTCATCGGATCGGTATAGAATCTGTGCTGTCCCTCCGGGTCTATCTTTTCAAGCATTTTTTCAAGAGTGATGACCACCGCTTTCTGATCATCAACACCGATTATGTTCATATATTGACCTCCGTATTCTCCGCTTCTTTCGGTAAGGTGATAACTGCCGTACACCCGCCCTCTGTAAAGCTTATTTCCAATGCTCCGCCGCATAGTATCTCAAGGCGCTTTCTTGCATTTTCTATCCCGACGCTGTAATGTTCTCTTTGCTGATCTGTAAAATGTGCGCCTATACCGTTGTCGTTGACGGTTATTATAACAGTATTGTCTTTTTCCTCTGTCTTGACTGTCACCCTGCCTGTACCGTCACGCCTTGTCAGGGCACCGTGCTTGATCGCATTTTCTACAATGGGCTGAACTGTCAGTGGCGGCACCTTGAATCCTGTTACACCAAGCTCAAAATTCACTTCAAATTCAACATCCGTCCCGGCTTTTTGAAGGGCAATAAACTGCCTTATGTGTTCAAGCTCCGTGCTGAAAAGGATCGGCTTTTCAGATGCAAGGGAATCAATATTTCCTCTGAGATAATCTCCGAAAACGCTTATTATGTCAGCGGCGGCTTCGCTGTCCGTGTAGCAGAGAGACTGTACCGTGGAAAGGGAGTTAAAGATGAAGTGAGGCTGTATCTGTGCCGTAAGCAGCTTTATTCTATCCTGTTCAAGCTCTATTCGGCTTTCATACAGCTTTTTCTGTGTTTCACTATA
>CACWVH010000104.1 GCA_902764235.1 uncultured Ruminococcus sp. | reverse complement strand
GGGTTCCTGATGCGATAATACAGCATCGTGGAAGTCTTTGCTTGATTCTATCTTCCATACACGAGCCTCAGCAAGAAGCCTATCTATTATATCTTTCTTACCGTCTGTGTAGGCTATCCTGTCATCTGGATACTGCTCTGAAAGCCTGAGCTTGGTCGTTTCATACTCTTTTGCGGCTTCGATATTGCTGTTCAGATAATCACGAAAGTTGATGTAGTTATTCCATTCATCAGAACCGTATAGCACAACATGGATATGATGCGAGCGTGTATCCTTTTTAAAATCGCCCATAACAAACAGAAGCTGTTCCGGTCTTTCGTCAAAGCGAAAAATAACATCCGCTTTTTCAAGCTCTGCCCTCTTTTGCAGCACAGCTTCAAAGTCGTTTACAGCAATGGCTATATCTATTATCGGCTTTGCTTTTATTGCCTTGATAGATGTACTGCCGATGTGCTGAATATCTGCGGCTATGCTGCCGAGTATGTTTTTGAGTGTGCTTATCGTTTCTTCGGCGGCTCTTTCCCACTCTGACTGATGCGGCTCAAGATATACCGTTCCTCGTTTCATTCCTATGCTCATAATATCATTACATCATTTCCTGTTCGGTCTTTGACAGCCATTCTTCAAAATAATCAAGCGTTATCTCTCCGCTAATACATCTGTCCCTTAAAGAACGAGCTTCCTTAGACCATTCTTTATATTTCTTCTGCTGTTCCTTTGTCCTTCTTACTCTATGACGGACACGTTCATAAGTACGCTTGAACAATTCCATAACATCAGCCTTATGCTTTACATCATCTGTATCCGGAAGAGTTTCAAGTTTTATCTCACGGCAGGTTTTATCCAATGCAGCATCAACTCTGTCACAGAACTGAATATTCTTATTATAAAGACAAGGGAAGTACTTATCACAGCGTTTGCAGATCTTAAACACAATATCCTTATCTACAATCTCAAACAAGAAGAAATAAAAAATATCATATATGCTTTTCGGATAAAGTACCTTGCAGTTTTCGCCGTTGATATTGATAACTTCAATATTCAGCTCAGACTGAAACGAAAGCGGATTTCTTTTGCCGAAAACAAGGTTTGAAATGTATGTATTTACTTCTTCCTGAAGGCTTTCTATTTTGTCAGCTTCTTGTTGCAGCCAAGTTGAGGATAGGAGATCAGGCTCTCTTATATCATTGAATGAGTTTACAGCATCATTATAGAAACAGCAAAAACCACAGCCGATTTTTTCAAGCGGTAACAGGGCTTCATCACTGCTATCTGACTTTATCCTTTCCGATACGACCTGATTAAGATGCAAATACTCCTTCAAATATGCTACAGAACTATGCTTCATACTTGCAAAGTCGCAAAGCTCCTGCAAATAAAAGCCCTTATGCACATTTCTGTACTCTTTTTCAGCTTCGTTATATATATCAAAGTATTCCTCATTATCGTAAATATAAACTCTATATCTTTTCATAACTACACCCAACCAATTATATATTGATATTATTATACTATACCGAATAAGCTAATTCAAGCAGCGTGACGCTGCACCCTGAATATTTTAATCCGTTGCCAACTATATTACAACAAGCTGATTCAAAATAAGTGTAAACAGATAACAGTATTTTTTATTCGGATAATTAGAATTTATTCCTTTGTTGGTTTCGTCTAATTTGAATAATATTATTTGTTACATTTTTTTATTTTACAGTCTTGTATTTTGTTGATTGGTCTGATATAATCTAAATATACCCATTCCATTATATTTTACAAAAGGGTATGGAAAGGATGGTTATATGTTAGATCAAAAAGAACCGCAAAAACTTCCACCACTATTGACACCACAGGCACTCTCAGAAGTTCTTGGAGTACCAATATCGTTCTGCTACACACTTGTCAGGTCAAAGGGCTTTCCGAGCTTCCGTGTCGGCAAAAAATGGCTCATATCAACTGACAAGCTGATGGCATGGATCGACGCACAGACAAGCACTGATGAGTGCAGGAACGAAAAGAAGGTGTGACTATGGCGACAGTAAACAAATTTGTCTGCTACGGGGATATAGAGCCGAAAAAGGTGGAGTGGCTTTATTATCCGTACATTCCCAAAGGAAAGATCACTATTATCTGCGGTGATCCGGGTATCGGAAAAACGACCTTTGTTTTGTCACTTGTTGCACTGCTTACAAGCGGAAAGAAGCTGCCTTTTTCGGAACAGTCACACGATGCGATGAATGTATATTTCCAATCGGCTGAGGACGGGACATCGGACACCATTATTCCCCGACTGCTGAAAATGGGTGCTGATTGTACTAAGGTAGTCGGGCTGCAAACAAAAAGAAAGTTTGAAAGCTTTGATGCAGATCTTGAGCATGACATAATCAATCAGAACATAAAGTTGATGGTCTTTGATCCGGTTCAAGCTTTTATGGGAAGCCTCAACATCTGTTCTGCAAATGATGTCAGAGAGGTAATGCAAAAGCTCAATGATTTTGCTGACAGAACTGATTGTGCTATTGTCCTTATCGGACACCTCAATAAGAATTCAGGCGGTATCAATGCTCTGTATCGTTCTCTTGGCTCTATTGATATTGTTGCTGCTGCACGAAGTGTTCTTATCCTGACGACAAATCCCAATAATCCTGATAACCGTATCATGGTACCTTTGAAAAGCAATCTGGCGAAAATCGGAAAAAGCATAATATATGATCTTGAGAATGGTGCTGTCAAATGGATAGGTTTATCAGATGTAAAAGCCGCCGATCTGTCTGGCAGCGATCCTGCTCCGGCTTTCAAAAATGCCTGCGATTTCCTTTCCGTGTGTCTTGAACATGGAGATGTTGCCTCAACAAAAATTTTTGAATTGGCTGCAAAAAACGGCATCTGCATCTCGACCTTGAAGAAAGCAAAAGCATATCTTGGTATCAAGTCTGTCAAGAAGAATGATGACCGATGGTATTATCAGAAAATCAAATCTTCTGATGAAACCGATACATAAAGATCAGCAGTTAATGAAAAAACGAAATAATATCCTTACATTGTTTTCGGAAATATCTGAATATTCCGGAAGCTCGAAATCTGAAAGTTTGTATTTTTTCAAAATGCGACTATGCCCTGCTTCGTAAAAATCGAAAAACCTCAGAAGCCGTAGAACAAGAATTTCTGAATTTTTCATTTATGGTGAGCGAAGCGATTTGAGAATTTTGCAAATCGGCAAAATGAAAAAGGGGTGTGGGGATTTCACCACCAAGCTGATTTGTACGGTATTTGGGCGTACAAAATCTCTGCTTGCGACCTCCTGCGGAGGTCATTTCAGCTATGAGTTTATTAGTCACAAAGCAACAGCTTTTGAAAAGCGTCAAAAGGAGATGAAAAGAAAATGCCAAAAACAAAACTGTCACGAGTTGAAGTAAGAATGACACCGGAAGAAAAAGAAAATTTGAAAAATAAAGCGGAAGAAGCACATATGACAGTTTCAAAATACATCGTTTACCTTTCGGAAACAAAAAGAGTAATACTCAAAGATGACATTGCAAAGCTGACTGTAGAAATAACAAGGATAGGAAGCGACATCAATGATATTGCTTATATCGGCAACTATCAGAAGTATATTAACAGAACACAGCTTGAAATTGTATCGAAATATCTGCAACAGATCATAGAGCTGCAGAAAAAAATCCTTGCTGCCATGTTCAGTGAAGAAGATCATTCGATCATCTTGGTCGAAAAGAAAATCGAAAAACTGATAAAAAGTATTGACAGCATTGGCGACAGAAAAGCTTATTGACACTAACAGAAAGAAAAAAATCAAGGAGGATGATGAGAAGAAAATAGATACGATTCTGAGCAGTACAAATAAACCAAAGTTCAGAAGATAATTTCACCTAAGGAGATCACACTTATGTTCAAAAAAATAAAAACAGTAACGACCATTGAGGATGGTCATACTTAGAAAGGTGAAAATCACATGAAGTACGAAGTACCAATTTATGAAAAGTCAAATCTCACACTGGAAGAAGCAGCAGCGTATTTTAATATCGGCATTAACAAAATCAGAGAAATATCTGACAGCGACAAATGCACCTTTGTTCTGTGGGTAGGAAACAAAAGACTTATTAAACGCAAGCTGTTTGAAGAATATCTTTCAAAGATGTATTCAATTTAACAACTATGATGTTGACAAAGAGAGCGGGCGTAATCTATAATGGATTTATGCTTGTTCTCTTTGTTGTGTTTGAAAGGAGTTTTTCAAATGGCAGTAGAGAGAAGAAAAGACAAGAAGAACAGAGTTTTGAAAGAGGGCGAGTACCAGAGAAGCTGTGGAACATATGGGTTCAAATGGCGCGACAAAAGCGGCGGCAGACACTCTATCAGTGCGGTTACTCTTGAAGAACTGAGAGAGAAAGAATTGGATGTTCTCCGTGATGTGCTTGACGGAGTAAAGGCAGACAAGAACAATTTCACTATCAATGATCTGTATAACAGTTGGGTACAGCTCAAGCGTGGACTGAAAGACAACACTTTCTCGAATTACAAGTATATGTACACGATGTTTGTTGAGCCTGACTTCGGCAAGAGAAAAATCGTTGATCTGAAACGCTCGGACATCAGGAGCTTTTACAACTATCTTGCAGATGAACGCCATGTGCAGATAAATACGATCGACTGTATCCATACAGTGCTGCATCAGGTGCTGGAGCTTGGTGTAGAAGATGATTATCTCAGATATAATCCGTCCGATAACGCTTTGAAGGAGCTTAAAAAGGCTCGTAACTTTGAATCTACAAAAAGGCGTGCTCTTACCGTTCCAGAGCAAGAGCTGTTTGAAGCGTATCTCAGCAAGCAGGGACAGTATCACAGATGGTATCCGATCTTTATTATCATGCTGTGGACAGGAATGCGTGTAGGTGAAGTCACCGGTCTGAGATGGTGCGATATTGACCTGGAAGATGATACGATCAGTGTGAATCATACATTGGTCTACTATGACAAGAGAAATGACGAACGCTGTACTTTTGCCATAAACACACCTAAAACTGCAGCAGGAAAAAGAATAATTCCTATGCTCCCGAAGGTCAAAGAAGCCTTTCTGATGGAGAAGCAGTATCAGGAAGAGTGCGGTCTTGAAAGCAGAGCAGTTGTTGATGGCTATCGTGATTTTATCTTTATCAATCGTTTTGGCAATGTTCAGCATCAGGGAACGCTGAATAAAGCTTTGAGCAGAATCGTCAGGGATTGTAACTTTGAGATACTTGATAAGCCGCATAAAAAGGATACGGTCATTCTCCCGAAATTCAGCAACCATTCCCTGAGACATACCTTTACCACAAGAATGTGTGAAGCCGGAGTAAATCTGAAAGTTATGCAGGAAATTCTTGGTCATGCTGATGCGGAGACCACTATGGATATCTACGCCGAAGCAACGAAGGAGTTAAAGAAGTCAGAGCTGGACAGCTTCGCTGAGTTTTTCAGAAGAGTAAAAGATCTTTATCCAAATGGCAAATGATTGTTGCTATATTGCTACCAGTATGATATAATATCTGTGCAATCATGTTTGCAGCAGGTTCTGGTTCGATTCCAGATATTCCCTCAATAATTATGACATTGCTTAGCATTGTCTCTTCTGGCATTTGTTTTGATGCTATAAAGGATTTACTTATAAATCCAAAAGGAGGCCACGTTATGAAAAAAATGTTAATAATTATGATTAGCTGGCTATGTTGCTGCGGGAATATGGTGTAACGGTAGCATAGAGTAAAGTATCACATAGCCAGCTCCCCAAAAAAAAGCATATTTTTGCTTTAATATATAGATCGTAATTAGATCGTAATAATGCGACCGTTTTGCGACTGATTTGCGACCGATCACATAGATTTATGTACATTTCGGATATAAAAAAGCATAGAACAACTTATCAAAAATACAGTTATAATGGGCAATAAAGACATCATTGCAAATTCTTGAAGTGTTCCCGACAATGAAGTCCTTAGATAAGTAACACCCCAAAACCCCGGTGTTTATGCGGGTTTCGAGAGTTGCGATGTCTCGGATTTACGCCATTTACGCCAAACTTACGCCAAACGGTGCAGAAAGTTGTGCAGGGTAAAATCAATCGCATAGTTTACGATTTATGACCTTGATGGATTAGTTTTCATCAAGGTCTTTTTTGTGCCCAAAAACGAATCGTAAACTACGCTTTTCTCCCGTTTCCTATATAATGATTCACAGCTGACATCTCCTTTTTGTATTTTTTAATTCTATTCATTTCTGCAAATAACAAGCTCGCTCTTCATTCCGTTAAGCTCGATAACATTTTCTGAGTCTGCGACGCTGAAATCCTCCGCCTTTTTTCCGTCCATTTCATATGAAATGCTTGTGCCGATACCCTTTTTAACAGCTGTAAATTCGGCATTTTCGGGAACACAGATTCTTGAGGTTGCCGAAATCTGATTAACCTCAACGGATCCGCTTAAGGTGTTGCACACAATGTTCATATCAAGGTTGCAGTCAATCTCAAGCGTACCGACAAAGCCGTCAATTATAACATTATGTGTTTTTGTTTCAAGCTCAAGATTCTCGCAGTTCAGATTCTTGACCTCAACCTCACCTGCATTTATTGACGCTTCAATTCTGTCGATATACTGACTGGGGAGCTGAACAAAAATCATCACCTGCTCCTTTGCGTTTGCCTCGGTCATACCGTTTTTGCGGCTGATGTCAATGTCAATGTGATTTTTGCTGTCGTCAATCTTCACCTTAAAATCACTCTGAAGTGTTGCAAGCGTGTTAGACGCAAGGCGAACACGGATTTTTTCGCCTTCATAGCCAGACAGCACAAGTGTATTTGCACCACCCAAGTTCATATCATAACGCTTAATGTTGTCAATATCGTACTCGGTTACGCTTTCATATAAATAGTCGGTCTGCTTTTTCTCAATCTTTTCGTTTGAGAGCAGCTCATCAACGGAAACATTGAAAAGTGAAGATAAAGCAAGCATATTTTCAATATCGGGGATTCCCGTGTTATTTTCCCACTTGGTTATAGCCTGTCTTGAAACTCCGATTTTTTCAGCCAGCTTTTCCTGCGACATACCCGACTGCTTACGCATTGATTTTAATCTTTCTGCAAATGTCATATTGATGACCTCCTTAATTTGTTGACTTAATTTTAGATAATTTTGCTTTACAAAACAAGAAATTACGGTTTACATCGGCATATTTTTTCGCTACTTTGCGTAGCATTTGGCTTATTTACTGCGTTTTCATCAGAAAATCATTTTTCCATAAGAATATAATACCTTAAAATCCCATTTTTGCAAGCCATTCTTTTAGATGAATTAACAACTATACTAAGAGATGATGGATTTGAAGTGTTAAGCGGTCCTCGTACAACGGGAGATGGATATTATGAGAGTTGTATTATTGCTATAGAAGGCAATCAAATAGAGCTTACTGTATGACA
>CACWVH010000103.1 GCA_902764235.1 uncultured Ruminococcus sp. | reverse complement strand
AGGCAACCTGACGGTTGTCAAGGGCTTTTTGTACAAGATGACGGAAAAAGGGCAAGCAAGACAGGTGCTGAGTCGTCAGGCGTGATTTATTCAGTGATTCCTTAAGTAAAATGTAAGAAAAAAGGTTAAATAATATTTCTTTATAAGAAAGTTGATTTCCGTGGGTGGAAACCGGAAATTGTTGACATAGTCACAAAAATGATTTATAATTTAAATAATTTCGCAGCTGTATGGTGGTATTATTTTATTTATAATCAACAATGCAGTAAAATGCAGGATACAAAAATAAAGGAGAGTGTAACAGATGCCTGATAAAGGTTTGATTATTCTGTTGGCGGCGTTATCGCTTGTCGTGTTCTTATCGGGATTTGTGCCTGTTGTTTTTGAATCAGTCAATAAGGCTGTTTTCTATAAGAAGCATCCAAACGAATATTATTCCGGAAGCTTTCTTTCACTACACAACTGTTATTGCTGACATTGGCAATATTATTATCTGCCTGGTTGTCGAGATATGTTGTGGCGTATTATTCATCTTTTCCGGATATCCGGATAAGTATTCCTGAGGAAGATATCGGAAAACTCGGCTTCTGTACCAAGGAAATAGTCAACAGCTTTCTTCATGCCCTCCAGACATTCAGCATGGATGAGGATTACACCGGATATTGGCTTAACGGTCAGGCAATGATCGGATATATTTTACCCGGCTCTGACCTGGCAAGGATCGTGTATGATATTTTTATGGGCTTGCTGAACATTATGGCTCCTGTTGTCGGAGGAGCTATTGTTTTTGAAATGCTTACAAAAGCATTCCCCAGTATAAAATTGTTTTTCTCTAACTTCATAATATGGAAGGAAAAGTATTATTTCAGTGAGCTGAACGAAAATTCTCTTGCACTGGCAAGAAGTATTTTGTCTGATCCTTCCAGAAGAAGGTCTGCACTTGTTTTCACGGATGCTTATGCCGATGATGAGGAAGAGGAAAGTACAGAATGGCTCTCAGAGGCTAAAGCAATGGGTGCAGTATGCCTGAAGGCTGATCTGTTGCATATTGCATATAATAAGCTGAACCGAAAGGGAACACATATTTTCCTTATTGATAAAGCGGAGAACAACAATATCGGTATTCTGTCAGGTATGCTCGATGAAAAAAAAATCATTACATATCAGAATGCCTGTATTTATGTTTTTTCTAACGACAGAAAATACTCATGCATAGAAGATGAGGTATCAAGGCTCGTAAGTATTGAAGAAGAGAAGGTCAGACAATATAATGACAAGACGGCAGACAGGAAAAATAAAATCAAAATGCCGTATATCGTTCCGATCAATATTGTCAGGAATATGGCAGATACCTTAATGCAGGAGGTGCCGTTGTTTGAGCCTCTGACGGGAACTGAACAAAAACAGCTTACTGTTACGATTATCGGCGGCGGCTCCATAGGAACAGAAATGTTTCTGGCAGCATACAGATACGGACAGATACTGGATGTAAAGCTGAATATTAATGTGATTTCAAAGGAGCCGGAAAAAACCATCGGCGGACATACCGGGTTCAATAATAAGATTGATTTCATTAATCCGGAAATATTGAGAAGCGCTGATCCGAAGGATAAAATGCTGATCTATAACTGCGATCCTTCTCATCCTGAAAGATCGGAACCGTATATGGATTATTCATACTACTCTTTTGATGTTATGACGGACAGCTTTATTGAAGAAATAACAAATGATGAAAGGCTGCTTGATACCGACTATTTCATAATTGCGTTAGGAAACGATGAAGATAACTTCCTGATAGCCGACAGAATAAAGTGTATAGTCGGAAGGCATCATATGTTCAGTGCTCCGGAGAAAAAAACGGTCATCGCTTTTAGTATCTATAATCCGGATCTTGCAAATAAGCTTAATGAGTTCCCTCAGAGGAGATATGTAAAAAATAGTGAATGCAGTGACGTTTTTATGTATGCATTCGGATGCAAGGATGATGTATACAGCTGTAATAATGTTTTCTTTGAAGGTATTAGTTATTCTGCTTTTCTGACCGGAAAAAATTATGAAAAACACGCCGGTATGAATGCAGTAAAAGCCAGAGAGGAAAATGAGGAGATTGTATACAGACATCACGAAAAAATGATAAAGGATATCTATAACCATAAATCAAGCATGGCAAGGCTCATGCACTTAAAATATAAGTTTTTTTCAGCGGGAGATTATTTCACCGATGAGGAAACACACAGTATATTCAGTAAGGATTATAATCCTTCAGACAGTGACAGCTATAACAGAAAAAGATTAGCAAGATATAAAGAGCATTTCAAAATAGTTGATGAAAGTGACAGGCTCTGGCACAGACTTGCATGGCTGGAGCACAGAAGATGGAATGCATTTATGAGGACCTGTGGTTTCAGATCTGTTTCAGCTGATAAAATCAAAACATATTATTCATTGAAATGCTTTGAACATCCTGACGCCAATCATAAGTTTATCTCATTGAAGCTTCATCCATGTATTGTTGAATGCTCGGAGAATGGTATGATGATTCCGTTTAGTGTATCAAAGTATTCAGATGATAATCCGATTACTAAGGAAAAATATGAAGCGGAAATAAAAGATATCAGAAATTATTATTCAGCTAATCTGACCGATAAGCTTGATGTTCTGGATGAGGTAACCTTCTGCATATGGGAGCAGGCTGTATCGGAGAGGTTCAGAAAAGAAAAGAATAAAAGTGAAAAGGAACATGAACCGGTCGATTACCTGAAATTGTATAATTGCTTTAGCTATGATGATTTCAAAAGGTGGGATTATCCTTCTGAAGAAGAAATAGATGAAAACTTGTTCAGAAATTATAAAGCATGAAAACATGTGATATGATGAAATTTCTTAAATGCATTATTGATTCTGACAGCTCATGGGTACTCCCGAATCCCGGACTTCAGAGCAGGATGCCTTATTTATTGAAAGGAAGAATCAGCAGAAATCTTCCTTGTGATGTCAGAGCAGGCATTTGAATTATTTAGCAAGCGCTACGAGACGGAACAGCAAGAGCTGAAAGCAAAAATTCCTGAACTTGAAAACTATCTTAGCACTGAAACAGATAAAAGTGATAATCTGCAAAAGTTTATAAACAAGGTTAAAAGAATAACTAGACCTGAAAAACTTACAGCGGAGTTGGTCAACGAGCTGATTGAAAGAATTGAGGTTCACGCACCAAGATATTTGGACGGTAAGCGCTATCAGATGATAGACATCTACTACAAATGTGTGGGAATCATTAATATTCTAAGTCCTGAAGATTTTGAGAAAAGCTTTCAAAAGAATATGGCAAAGCGCAGACAAAATAAGAAAACGGCATAGCCCAAACTATACCGTAATAATTAAAATATCAAAAGCTACCGGAGGCGCACCTTCTTTATGTAAAGTGCCCTCCGGACTGTTTTTTGATTCACCCCTTGCCGCGGAGCGCGACCAAAGGCTCTGCCTTTGGAAACCGCAAGCCTTTGAAAAGGCTTGAGCGAAACTTTAAATTTTTAGCGTTTAATTGAATATTAGTATAAAATGGAATATGTTTATAGATACGATTCTTCCATCGGAAGTATGAAAATAGCAAGTGACGGAACATCTCTTACCGGCTTGTGGTTTGATGGGCAGAAATATTATGCGCAGACACTTTCAAAGCTGTATGAGGAAAAGCTACTGCCTGTTTTTGAGGATACTATCAGATGGCTTGATACCTATTTCGGCGGCGAAATACCTGATTTTACGCCGGAACTCAATTTGCAATCCACACCATTCAGAAAAGCCGTGTGGGATATACTGATGACCATTCCTTACGGGCAGACTATAACTTACGGTGAAATTGGGGATATTCTTGCACAGCAAACGGGCAAAAAGAAAATGTCCGCAAAGGCTGTAGGCGGTGCGGTGGGACATAATCCTATTTCAATCATCATTCCGTGTCACAGAGTAGTAGGTGCTGACGGAAGTCTGACAGGTTATGCCGGAGGTATCAACAGAAAGAAGTTTTTGCTGGGGCTTGAAGGAATAAAAATGGAGAAATAATTGCGGCTGAAATAAAGCCTGACTATCTTCTCGGATAAGCAGTTTATGGACAGTATGTTCAGGCTTGAGAAGAAAATGGAAAATAGATTGGCACATGAAATGTTGATAATATATGTTTATTAGCTCATAAAATAGTGATTATATAACATTTATTCGCTCATAAGATTGTAATATGATTTTTGAATTTCGCTATTATTTTCGCAAAGGCATTGTATTTATCAAGGTAATGATATATAATAGCAACAGGGAGATGGTATTATGTATCTGAAAAGAAAGACAGATGATTTTCTTGCGCAGTGGAAGAGTGATCCCGAAAGAAAGCCCCTGATTATAAAAGGTCCCAGGCAGGTGGGTAAAACTGAAACTATCAGGAGATTTGCTGCTGAAAACTACGAGAATGTTATTGAGATCAACTTTGTAGAACAGCCAAAATATAAGGTAATAACCAGAGAAAGCTATGAGCCGGGAGAGATTATCAAAAGCATTTCACTGCTTGATAACAGTAAGCACTTTGTTCCGGGGAGAACTCTTTTGTTTTTTGATGAAATACAGGATTTTCCGGAGATCGCCACCTCGCTGAAATTCTTTTGTATGGACGGCAGATTCGATGTTATATGCAGCGGTTCAATGCTTGGAATAAATTACAACCGCATAGAAAGCAACAGCGTTGGTTATAAAACAGACTACACAATGTATTCTCTTGATTTTGAGGAGTTTTTGTGGGCAAAGGGTTATGATAATGCAGCCGGAGAGATACTTGCTCATATGACTTTACAAAAGCCTTTTTCAGAGGTTGAAATGAAGGTGTACAGCGCTCTGTTTATGGACTATTGCATATTGGGCGGTATGCCGGCTGTTGTAAAACAGTATATCGGAAAGGGAACATTTGAAGGTGTACTCGATATACAGCAGCAGCTTCCGAAGGACTATCAGGAGGATATAAAAAAGTATGCGGATGGTGTTGACAAAACAAGGATACTAAATATTTTCCGTCACATACCTGTTCAGCTTGCCAAGGAAAACAAAAAGTTCCAGATTTCAAAGGTTGCGACTGGTGCCAGATTCAAAGATTACAGAGGATGTATTGACTGGCTGGATGAAGCAGGTCTTATCAATATCTGCTACTGTATGATGTCGCCGGAGCTTCCTCTTGGCGGAAATTACGATGATTCAAGATACAAGCTGTATTTTAAGGATACAGGTCTGCTTATTGCAATGCTTGACGAGGAATCCCAGGAGGATCTTCGTGTGAATAAGAATATGAATGTCTATAAGGGCGGTTTGTATGAAAGCCTTGTGGGTGAGGCTCTTGTAAAATCCGGATGTAAGCTTTATTACTACAAAAGGGAAAACTCCACTCTTGAAGAGGATTTCTTTCTCAGAACGAGAGACAGCCTTGTGCCTGTTGAAGTCAAGGCATCAAATAATAAATCAAAATCCCTGTCAACGCTGATAGGAAGCGAAAAATATCCTGATATTCGTTTTGGAATCAAGCTGATAAACGGTAATATCGGCTTTGAAAACAATATATATTCGTTCCCGCATTTCTGTGCTTTTCTTCTTAAAGCCTTTCTGAGAGATATGGATAAATGATAATATAAATTTATTTGAAAAAGTTTTTGTTTCTCAGTGAGTATTAAAACCACGGAGGTTTTGAAAATGAATAAAGGCAGAACAATTGTTACACTTAATACCCACCGATATGAATACATCAGCGAGATAGGAAATCTCATAACAGGAGAAATAGCTGTTCTTTGCAAAGATGAAAATGGAGAATCCTTCTTTTGCAGTAAGTCAGATTGGGACGAGCTTGTAAAGAAATATGCAGAGGCACAGAAAAAAGCTGAACAGACACATCCACAGGCTAAAACCGTAAAAGCGGATGATGGCAGTAACGAACCGAAACCATTCAATAAATATGCCACACCTCAGGAAAAGATAGAGCTGTTCAAGTCCCTGTTTATTGGCAGAAAGGATGTTTTTGCAAAACGTTATTACAATACCAAAACAGGGCAGGGCGGCTATGTTCCGGTGTGTCATAATGAATGGCAGTACGGTGTATGCGATAAGAAAAAGTATAGTTGCTCCGTTTGTCCTAATGCGGCTTTTGCTCATATTACTGACAGGGATATTTTCCGGCACCTCAAGGGTGATGATGAATTCTGCCGTGATGTGATGGGCGTTTATCCGCTTATGCCGGAGAATATGACCATCTTTCTTGCAATTGATTTTGACGATGAGCATTGGCAGGAGGATGTCGGAATAGTTCGTGATACTTGCAAAAGATATGATATTCCTTGCAGTATAGAGCGTTCACGTTCGGGTAACGGCGCACATTTGTGGATATTCTTTGAGGAAACTGTTAGTTCAAAGGATGCAAGAAGGCTCGGAAGCTGTATTCTGACAAAAGCAATGGAGCAGCGTCATGATCTGAAATTTGCGTCCTATGACAGAATGTTCCCGAATCAGGATACAATGCCAAAGGGCGGTTTCGGTAATCTTATCGCACTGCCTTTGCAGGGACAGGCAAGAAAAAATGGGAATAGTGAATTTGTTGATGAAAGATTAATTTCATATACGGACCAGTGGGAGTATTTGTCCGGAATCGAAAAGATCAGTAAAATCCGTCTGCAAAGTCTTATCAGTGAGCTGAACGGCTTTGCGGAACTGGGTGAGCTTATTACAGAAGAAGAAAAGCCCTGGCAGCAAAGTGTTATTCCTGAATTATCACAAACCGACTTTCCGGAAACTGTCTATATTACAAAAGCAAATATGCTCTATATCGAAAAGAAGGGTATTTCTGAAAAGGCACTAAATAAGCTGAAAAGAACAGCAGCGTTTAAAAACCCTGATTTTTACAGATCTCAGGCTATGCGTCTGCCGGTTTTCAACAAGCCAAGAATAATTGACTGTTCCGAAGAAACGGAGAGGTATCTTTGTCTGCCGAGAGGATGCGAGGAAGAGATAAAGGCTGTTCTGGGTTCTGTCAATGCAGCATATTCAGTTGCTGATGAAAGAACAACCGGAAAGGAAATCAAAGTTAGCTTTAACGGCACTCTCCGACCACAGCAGCAGGAGGCAGCCGATGCGCTTTTATCAAATGATATCGGTGTACTGTCTGCAACTACTGCATTTGGCAAAACTGTTACGGCGGCATATCTTATTGCACAGAGAAAGGTCAATACGCTTATACTTGTCCATTCTTCTGCACTTTTAGAGCAGTGGGAAAAATCTTTGTCCGAATTTCTGATATTTGAAGAAGCCCCCGAACCGCAGCCCAAAAAGCGTGGAAGAAGAAAAAAGCTTTCAAATATCGGAAAGCTGGGAGCAGGAAAGAACACGCTGAACGGACGTATTGATATTGCGATAATTCAGTCTGTTGTCAAATGTGATGAAGTAAAGCCATTTGTAAAGGATTACGGAATGGTTATTGTCGATGAATGTCATCATGTTTCTGCATTCAGCTTTGAAAAGGTGCTGAAAACCGTCAGTGCAAAATATGTTTATGGTCTGACGGCAACGGCGATACGTCAGGACGGACACCAGCCGATCATCTTTATGCAGTGCGGTTCGATTCGCTATAAAGCAGATGCGCTTTCTCAGATGATGGAAAACATGATACCGAGAACGGTCATTCCGAGATTTACTGAATTCAGAACTGCTAATTCAGACATGAATTATACCGAGTTATGTTCTGCTCTTTGTTCCGATGAAATGAGAAACTCGCAGATCATTGAGGATGCTTTAAGTGAATACTCAAAGGGAAAGAACATTATCATACTTACCGAGCGCACAGAACACGCAGAATTGATATATTCGGCACTTGACGGAAAATGCAGGAATCTTTTTCTTCTCAGCGGACAGGACGGAGCAAAGGATAAACGACTGAAATTAGAGGCAGTGAGGGCTGTTGCGCAGGATGAAAATCTTGTCATAATTGCTATCGGAAAGTATATAGGAGAGGGCTTTGACGAGCCAAGACTTGATACGCTTTTTCTTGCTATGCCTATATCATGGAAGGGTAGGCTGTCACAGTACGCAGGCAGACTGCACCGTAACTGCGAAGGCAAGAAGGAAATATGCGTTTATGATTATGTTGATCTGTTTGTACCGACATTAGACAGGATGTACCGCAAAAGAATGAAGGGATACTTTGAACTTGGGTATACCTTTGGCGATTCGGATACATCGGAGAGTGATCTGATCTACGATAACAAAACCTATCTGAAAAAGCTGGAACAGGATATTTCTTCGGGCGTTTCTGAAATAACAATATGTTCACCAAAGGTCGATGAGCAAATGTTAATGGGGCTTGTAAGAAAGTTGCCGGAGAATGTTTTACTTACGCTGATAACTTCAATAACCGAAATACTTCCGACTGAGCTGCCGGATAATATTTCTGTGCTCAGACAAGATCGTGTGTTTCAGAAATATACGGTTATTGATAATCGTATTGTATGGTACGGGGATATCAGTCCTGTCTGCAAAAGCTATGCGGATGCGTCCGTGCTGAGGCTTGTCAATTCCTCACTTGCGGGGAGGTTGACGGAGATTCGGTTGTAATGGATGATTATGAGGAACTCAAAGAATGGTGGAAACAATCAAAATTGTAAAACAATATGTGTGGCTTCAAGTCCCAGACGCAAATTGCCAGAATGCCTTGTAATTGTTTTATAATCTGAAAAGGGAAATTACCCGTGACAGTAAAAGAACGCTTACAGTGCTGATGCAGGCTGCCTACAGCGTGTTTTCTATTGTTTTCACAATATATCTTGAACTGTTCTGATGAATAGTTTATAATATATTCAGAAGCTCTCAGGAGGTGTGGGGAATGGGGATCTTTGTTAATCCGGGAAATGCAAGCTTTACAGAGGCTTTGAATTCAAAAATATATGTTGATAAATCAGGTCTTATATCGGTAATAAATCAAAGGTTAAAAACTAACCAGAAATATATCTGTGTCAGCCGTCCGAGGAGATTCGGTAAGTCACTCAATTTAGGTATGCTTGCGGCATATTACAGTAAGGGCTGCGAAAGCCATGAACTTTTTGAGGGTCTTGTTATTTCAAAAATGGAAGGATATACGGAGCATCTGAATAAGTATAATGTTATTTATCTGAATATGCAGCGTTTTCTCAGCAGCAGTAATGATATTGACGGTATGCTCCGGCTGCTGAAAAAAAGATTAGTAAAAGATCTGCAAAAGGAGTTCCCCGGAGTAATATCCGATCCGGATGATGATATTACATTCAGCCTTGAAGAAATATATGACGAGACCGGAAACCCGTTTGTTTTTTTGATAGATGAATGGGATTGCGTTATGCGTGAGAATATGGATAACAGGGATGCTCAAAAAACATACCTTGATTTTATCCGTAATCTCCTTAAAGACCAGACTTATGTTGCTCTTGCCTATATGACGGGCATACTGCCGATCAAAAAATATGGCACACATTCGGCACTTAATATGTTTGATGAATACTCAATGCTTGAATCCCAGCCTTTTCAGAAGTATACAGGTTTTACCGGGGAAGAAGTAAAGGCTCTTTGTGATGTGTATAGTGTTGACTTTGAGAGTATTAAGGCATGGTATGACGGATATGAGCTCAACGGCACAGAGCTTTATTGCCCAAGGTCTGTTCTTGCAGCTATTGATAAGAAATCATTTTCAAACTACTGGACACAAACTGAGACCTATGAAGCCCTTGCAAAATATATTTCCATGAATTTTGACGGCTTACATGAGACGATAGAAAAACTTCTTTCAGGTCAGGAACAGTCTGTTGATACCAGGACTTTTTCAAATGATATGGTAACGTTTGCAAACAAGGATGATATTCTGACATTGCTTATTCATTTAGGATATTTAGGCTACAGATCGGATAAAAAAACAGCCTATATTCCAAACAAAGAGATATATGATGAATATGTTGCAAGTATGAGAGCAAAGGGCTTATGGAAGGAAACAATAGATGCCGTTCTGAAATCAAAACAGCTTTTGGCTGATACTCTTGCCGGAAAAGCTGATGTGGTTGCCGACTGTATCAGACGGGTACATGAACAGAATAGCTCTGTCCTCAACTACAACAACGAGCAGTCCCTGCGTTTTATTGTGCTGATCGCTTATTATTACGCAAGAGAGCAGTACAATATCATTCAGGAGCTTCCGGCAGGGGAGGGCTTTGCAGACATTGTTTTCATACCAAAACCGTTCATTGATGCAAATGCTTATCCACCTATGGTGGTCGAGCTGAAATGGAATAAAACTGCCGATGCAGCTATCTCTCAGATCAAGAACAAAAAGTATCCTGATGCACTTAAAGGTTATGATAACATTCTGCTTGTAGGTATCAATTATGATAAGGACAGCAAGGAGCATGAGTGTGTGATTGAAAAATTCAAGTATTGAAATCAAGTTCAGAGCAGGAGATGGTAGAGTATGTCAGAAAAGATATTATCACTGGACGATATTCAGAGAATAGTAAAACCTCTTGCTGAAAAATACCATATCAGTGAAGTTTATATTTTCGGTTCTTATGCAAGAAATGAAGCTACGGCAAACAGCGACATTGATTTTCTTGTGTTTGGCGGAGAAGGTTTCAGGCTTACCTCTGTTTTTGCGTTTGCTGAGGAACTCAGAATGATGATACAAAAAGAAATAGATGTATTTGAAATTAACGAAGTAAACGAAAACAGTCAATTTTACAAGAATGTGATGAAAGAGAGGGTAAAAGTTGCATGAAGTATTCGGATGAACACAGGCAGCAGAAAATACTTGAGAATGCATAAAAGCTGATAGAGTATCTTTCTGAGCATAATGTTACGAAAGAGAATCTTCTGAATGATTATGCTTTGCAGTGGCTTGTGACGACACCTCTTTATAATATCGGTGAGCATGTTTATAATCTTTCGGATGAATACAAATCCAAACATAATTTGTTGGAAAGATGAAAACTACAAAATGTCATAAAACGACAAAGAATAGACAGAATACAAAGAAAAAATACGCTATATATTGTGTCTGAAAATCTTCGTAGAAACAATATATAGAATTATTCATCGAGTGGGAATAACAGAATAATAACAAAAAGTGTCCGCAAACCCGCATGAAAAGCAGGTTTGCGGATTTCTTGGTTTGCCCTAAATGGGCAGTAGCCTGGCGGTGAAAGTCCGCTACACGCCTGGCAGTAGGAAGTGTTATACTAATTTTCGATAAGAAGCTTTAATCATATTTGAGCGGAAAATTTCGCAGAACGAGGCGACGGAGTGCCTCCGCTGTCAATTTAGTTTTGGTAATGAAGTGCATATTGGTTTTTATTTCTTTCCCAA
>CACWVH010000102.1 GCA_902764235.1 uncultured Ruminococcus sp. | reverse complement strand
TATACTATCAGATTATCTGAAAAAATTAGTATATTTTTCCTGTCGGGGTTTCCCGACCTCTCAAAAAACAGTCCACCGGACTGTTTTTTGATTCACCCCCTGCCGAGGGATTGAATTCAAGAGATTTCGCGCTCTGCGGAGCGCGACCCAAGGCTCTGCCTTTGGAAACCGCAAGCCTTTGAAAAGGCTTGAGCGAAACTTTAAATTTTTAGCGTTTAATATAAAACGGATGATCCGGACTATTACGGAGAAATCTGGATTGCTGTGAATGAGAAATAAGGCAATTATTCAGATACGGAGAAAGGCTCATCACTGTCGGCATTATGCCGCTGGTGATGAGCCTTTATGCACACCTGTATCATTGTCTTTATCCGACCCCGGGCAGTTTTTTCTTTTTATGTCGTCATGCTTTATTCCTGTAGTATCCGACTTGTCCTTTATCAATGGATAAAATAAAGTCACAGCATTGTTCTATAAGCTCCGGGTCGTGAGTGGAAACAAGAACGGTACTTCCCGTTTTTGATAGATCCGTCAAAAGCTGTCCGACATTTTCCATATGAGAAAGATCAAGACCTGATGTCGGCTCGTCAAACAAAAGCAGCCTTGCTCCTGCGGCAACGGCAGAGGCTATAGCAACTCTTTGCTTCTGACCGCCCGAAAGTGCCATGGGATGCTTGTATTTAAAGGGGAGAAGCCCGAGCTTTTCAAGGATATCCTCACAAGCCTGTTCATCCTTTTCTTTCATTGAGAGCAGAACCTCTGACATAACGCTGTCGGTAAAAAGCTGATGATTCACATCCTGCATTACCATATAGCAATATTCTGTACGGCCTTTGCCCTTGTATGCCTTGCCGTCTGAAATAATAGCTCCCGGGCAGTTTTTTTCCAGACCGCAGATACAGCGTAAAAATGTGGATTTACCTGTTCCGTTTCTGCCGACAATGCCAATAACACGCCCCTTTGGCAGCTTAAGCCTCGGAATATTCAGGCTTAGTATATCTGAGTCAGCCTGCGTAAGCTTTCTTCTGAAAAACAGATATGGTATATGCTTATATGTAAAGAAAAAGTTTTCGAGAATAACTGCAGCCTCATCCGGAATATCGGGTACAGATAATTCATTTGTTTCCTCAAAAAAGGAATTTTCTACTGTTAGAGGTCTGAGTCTGAGGTTTCGTATGCTCTCAGCGCTTAAACCGGAAAACTCTGTTCCCTTCCACTCGTTTTTTATTTTTCCGTTTTCCATACAGATGACCCTATCGGCAATATCCCGAAGATACCAGAGTCTGTGCTCAGATATAATAATTGTTTTGCCCTGTTTCTTCCATTTGATGATTGTTTTTCTGAGATCAGCGGTTGCTGTCAGATCAAGATTAGCTGACGGCTCGTCAAGAAGAATGATATCAGGAAGCAGGGCAGAAACAGACGCACAGGCTATCTTCTGTTTTTCTCCGCCTGAAAGCTCAAACAGACTTTTGCCGAGCAGTGCTTCAATATTCATTTCCTTAACGGCATCCTGCTTGCGTCTGATTATCTCATCCGGAGAAAGACCGATGTTTTCCGGTCCGAACACTATTTCTCCGTCCGTATCAACAGAAAAGAACTGACTTCTGGGATTCTGAAAAACTGTCCCCACAATGCCGGCAAGCTCATACAGCTCTGTTGCTTTTATATCATGTCCGGCAACATGAATATCACCTTCAAGCTCTCCCGGATAATAATGAGGAATAAGACCGTTTATCAGTCTGATAACAGATGTTTTCCCCGAACCGGACCCGCCGCAAAGCAGAAGCACCTCTCCTTTTTTTACTGACAGAGAAAAGTCTTGCAGCAGTCCTTCATCCGAGCCTTTGTAACGGAAGGAAACATTATTTATTTCGATAATACTGTTCATCATATAAAATACTTAAAGATCACAAAGACTGCTGCCGCAGCTGTAAATCCCGACAGAAGAATAATATCTGCCGCACTGAGTCTCAGCACTGCAACGCTTGTTCTCTTTACCTTTCCTCCAAGTCCTTTGGTTATAGCTGCTGCCGATAATTCATCACCGATACTCACACAGGAAAAAAGCAGCGGTATCATGCGGTATTCGATCATCTTAACTATACTGCCGCCGCCAAGAGTGATACCTCTCATTTTCATAGCGTCACGAATGGATTGATATTCCTCTTTGATGGTGGGGAAAAAACGCATCACAACAGCAAGTGAGATCGTTAACCCGTCCGGAATGTGCATTTTCTGCATAGCAGATACAAATTCATCAATTTTTGTTGTTCTGATAACATACCATGCCGTTATCATAGCCGGAAGAAATTGTGCGATTATTCCGCAATAGCCGGTCAGCAGGGATTTTATTATACCTGTAGATTCTTCTGAAAGAAAACAGAAGGTCAGCACCAGCGCTGTTATATACAGCGCAAAGAAACGAAATGCGCTTGCATATCGTTTCTCTGCAATCAGAAGTAATATCGGTACAAGTGTTATAATGATCCTCACAGCCCAGAGCAGAGGAGTGGTTGCACTCATCATAACTACAGCCGACACTACAAGTATCATATACAGCTTTGTTCTCGGGTCAAGCCTGATATTCATTTATACTATTCCCGCCTTTTCAAAATGCTTTTTCACAGCAGCCTTTCCGATCAGTGCTCCGAGGCATCCGCACGCAAAGCAGGCAATAAACAATACAGCAATTGTTTTATAATTGACAAAAGCAAAAAGACTGTCACAGTATTCAGCTGAATATCCTGCATCAATAAGATCCTTTCGGTAGGAATCTGCTGTTATTATCACCGGAAAATAATTGGCACATATCCAAAGGTTGAAAACACCGTTGCTCAGGACTGTCTTTTTAAAGCTTTTATAACCACCCGACCTTGCGATAAGATCAGCAATAACACCGGCAAGAATGATAAGCGGTGCTCCAAGATAACCCATTCCCGTTACAAACATGATGATAGCGATAAGCACTGACATAATGGTTATCATACCGAATTTTTCGACCTTTGTGTAAAACAGCATCATCGGTACTGCTCCTACAAGCGGTATCATTACCACGTAGGAAGCGACTATATAGGGATGAATATACCCCAGCATACCGCAGGCAAACTCTACTACAAATATGATCGCTGTAAAAATACCGACTGTAATAAAATCTTTGACTCCGAGTTTTTTCTTTTCGATTGTTTTTTCCTTTTTATCTGCCATTTTTGTTTCCTCCTTGAATTATGTTATTTCTTCAGCTGATTGTAAAAGTCCAAAAATCCTCTGTTTATGCGGATAATCAGTATCGTAATTTACAATTTTTCTCCACTGCCATCCGTCATTTCCTCCGCCTACGGCGCATAAAATGACTACTTATATCTTAGAGAGGCGGTTATGTTATTTCTTAGCTGATTGTAAAATCAAAAAAATTCTGTTTATGCGATTTTTTGTATTTATAATTTTACACTTTTCTCCGTTTTTTCAAAGCTTCTCAGGTTTACGGTGAGGTGTCCACCCACACCCCATGGCACTTCCTTCGGGCGCCTGCGGCGGGCGGACGGCCTTTCGCCATTTTACAAATCGGCTGTTATGCCAGCTTCCAGCTTACAGCCTGTTTTCTGCCGGAAATAAAGCTTCTGTAAATTCCGTTTTCCTGTATGAGCTTTTCATGGCTGCCCTGCTGAACGATTCTTCCCTTATCAATAACAACGATCTGATCCGCATTCCTGACGGTTTTCAGACGGTGTGCTATCATAATGATCGTTTTTTCCTTTGTAAGGTTTTGGATAGCCTGTGTCAGCTCTTTTTCATTTTCCGGGTCAACATTTGCCGTTGCCTCGTCCAGTATGATAATGGGCGCGTCCTTCATGATCGCACGGGCTATGGCGATTCTTTGCTTTTCACCGCCCGAAAGCGTTGCGCCGCCTTCTCCTACAACAGTTTCATAGCCGTCGGGCAGAGCTGAGATAAAATCGTGGCAGGCAGCCTTTTTTGCGGCAGCGATAACCTCATCCATTGAGGCGTCAGGTCTGCCGAAGCGGATATTGTTTGCTATTGTATCCTCAAACAGGTATACACGCTGAAAAACAAAGCTGAAATTCTCCATCAGGCTGTCAAAGCTGTAGTCCCTTACATCCCGTCCGCCAAGAGTCACGCTGCCCTGCTGCACATCCCAGAATCTTGCGATAAGTGAAGTGATAGTGGTTTTTCCTCCGCCGGAGGGTCCTACTATTGCAGTTGTTGTTTTTTCTTTAATGTCAAGGGTAATGTTATCAATGATCTTTCTGTTTTCGTATGCAAAGCTGACATGCTCTAAATGAATGTCATGGTTTTCGGGTATAATTTCTTCTCCGTCAATATCCATCTGCTGTACGCTCAGTATCTCGTTTGCACGGTCAACTCCCTTGCCGATTATTTTCAGAAGTGCAGTATATACTCCTGCCGCATCAAGGGCTTCAAAGACCATAAAGGAACAAAGCAGCATGGTTATGCAATAGGCAAGCTCCATTGTACCGCCCAGATAAAAGTACACAGACGCTCCTGCAATAACAACTCCTGTCAGCTTACTGATAAGATTCTGCACACCTACAGCCGGTATAGCAGCGATTTCCGCTTTTATATCCGCATTTTTCTTTCTGTCGATTGCCTTGTCAAGCCTTGCATTGTTCTGATTTATCAGATTGTAGTTTCTTATTTCTGCGATACCCTGTATATACTCAAGTATTACTCCTACTATATCTTTGTCTGCTTCGATCTTTTCATCGGCTACTCTTGCGACACTTTTGTTTGTCCATTTGTTCACAAGAAAGAAAACAAGAATTCCCAGGACGGAAATAACGCCGATCCTCCAGTCAAAGGCAAACATTCCGATACCTATGACTATCGTTGTGATACTGCCCTGCAAAACCATAATGATGGCTCTGGTGGCGATATCGCCCACCTGTTCCATTGTATTTGTCGTTACAGAGGTTATATGCCCAAGGCTTGTATCGTTGAAATAGCCCATAGGCAGATACCGCAGATGCTCGCCTATTTCTATGCGTTTTCCGGCACAGGTGTTGTAGCCTGCTTCGGTCTGGAGCATCTGGGAAAAGCGGTTGACGATCATTTTGCCTATTGTGCTTACAAGCATCAGACCTATGACCACCGCAAGGGCTGTACCGTCTATTTTATTATCCAGCACTGCACATATTGCAAAAAACGCAGCCGGTATTTTCATTGCCCCGAAAATTGCATCAAGCACCCCAAGGGCTACCGCAGCATAAAACTTATTCCTGTTTTCTTTGCTGCAAAAGTCAAAGAATTTCTTCAGCATTTCAAACATCAGACTGACTCCTTTCCCGTAATATCCTCATCCTTAGCCATAGTGTGAGCGTCCCACATTTTACGGTAAAGACTGCATCTGACGAGAAGCTCATCATGCTTTCCGACGGCTTCAATATTTCCATCGTTTACAACAAATATTTTATCCGCATCTGTGATAGTAGACAAACGGTGTGCAATAACAATAAGAGTTTTTCCCTTTACAAGCTTTGCAACGCTTGACTGCACAAGCGCTTCATTTTCGGGATCGGTATAGGCTGTCGCTTCATCAAGAATGACTACCGGGGCATTTTTCAGCATAGCTCTGGCAATACAGATTCTCTGGCGCTCACCGCCTGACAAATGGCCTCCGGCTCCTCCGACAATGGTGTCGTAACCGTTTTCAAGGCTGAGAATAAACTCATGGCATCCGCTGTTTTTGGCGGCATTTATGACATCCTCGTCAGTTGCACCCTTTCTGCCCAGACGGATATTTTCCATGACAGACATATCAAAAAGATAATTATCCTGTGCAACATAAGAGATCTGGCCTGAATAAAAATCAAGCGGCAGGTCTTTTATGTCAACTCCTCCGTATGAAATACTTCCGCTGTCGGCATCCCAGAGAGAATCAATAAGTCTTGCAATCGTGCTTTTACCGGAACCGGAGGGTCCTACGATGGCATTCACCTCACCCTGTCTGATCTTCATATCAATTCCATGAAGAACCTCTTTATCCTTATAGGTGAAGTGTACATTTTCAAGAATGATATCAGAGCCGTCAGGCTTTTCGGAAAGAGAATCGGGACGAACCATATCCTTTCTTTCAAGGATCTCAGTCACCTCTCCGAATATGGTATTCATTTTCAGAATATCATCCATATAGGAAAAGGCGACAACAAGAGGTGTGATAAGTCCGGCTGAAAGAATTATTCCTGTGATGAAGCCCTCTGCCGAGAGACCTCCGGTATTTACAAGCAAAAGTCCCACAGGCAGAACACCAAGCAGCGTCGCAGGCATAAACGAAAGGCTTCCTGCCTGCCACCAGATACATTTTCTCATCCATTTAATGAAGCAGTCAGCACCCTCTCTTGCAGCGGTAACAAACTTTTCGTAAGAGCTTTTTGATTTTCCAAAGGCTTTGATGACCTCTATTCCATTGATATATTCCACAGCCGTATCATTAAGCTTTTTTGTCTTTTCAACGGAAACCTCATATCCGCCCTTGCTTTTCATCATCATACCGGTGACAAAAACAAGACCGATAACAACAGAAATCAGATTTGCAAGCCCCAGCCGCCAGTCTATGGTCAGAAGATAAATGAACATAGCCGCAGGGAGCAGGATATTTGCCGTAAACTCCGGTACGATATGTGCAAGCGTTGTTTCCATTGAATCAACACGCTCGACAATGATATTCTTGTAGCTGCCGCTGTTGTCATCCAGCACTGAGCCGAGAGGTATCTTGCAAAGCTTTCCGCAAAGCTGTTTTCTGATACCGCCAAGAACATTGAACGTTGCCACATGGGACAGCGTTGTTGAAATGGAGTGCAGTGTTACTCTTATCACCCAGCAAAGACCCATGAACAGTGTCATTTGCAGATAATAGCTCCACTCCTTGTTTCCTGCAAGAAGCTGTCCTACCACACCGGCGATCAGCAGATAGGGAATAAACGATGCCGCAACACCTAATATTGCGATCAGGACACTTCCGCCGAAATAGATTTTCTTTCTCCCGGCGAATTCAAGAACCCAGGAGAGCGTACTTTTCTTTTTCAAGTTTTTTCCTTCTTTCTTTTTGATGCTTTACATAATCAGAATCCTAAGTATTTCCTCCACCCCTCTCTGAAAAACATTGATACAGTATCGGCATTATGCAATGCGTCCTCGTAAGAATAATCATGCTTCAGCATTTCAAGCATTGCCGAATACTGAGCGCTTAGCAAAAGGTGCATTTCCTTTTCATCTACATCATTGACTTTTATGCCCTTATCCTTTAATTCATCCATAAATCTGAGCGTACAGTCCTGCACCCTTGTCACAAGCTCATGCAGAAAGTCAGCGTATTTTGTTCCTTCGCTCCCGAAGAAAAGCAGCTTATTCTCGTCATAGTCTGCATAGACCATATCAACGATCATTCTTGTCTGACTTATGTCGTTCCACATTTCTTCAAGTCCGCTGCTTCGGGCCATATCGCATTGTCTGGTGTTTTCGGTTACACAAAAGCTGTTCCATGCTCTGACAGCGGGACAGACTATGGCATCAAAAATATCCTCTTTGTTTTCATAATGCCTGTAAAGTGCAGTCGCTGTTATACCGACTTCCTTTGCTATATGTCTCATAGAGGCATTACCAAATCCCTTTTCTATAAATTCTTTTTTGGCTGCATTCAGTATTTTTATTTTGGTTTCCATCAGTTTTCTCCTTAATATCTGATAGCTGAATAGCTGATTGTAAAAGTCAAAAAATCTTTTTTCCGCCGCCGGCGCAGAAAATGACTACTTATATCTTAGGGGGCGGTGCTTTTGCCGCCTGCGGCGGCAAAAGCACTCGCCAATTTACAATCGGCTAATCTGATAGCTGAATGTAAAATCACAAAAAGCTTTTATTTATGCTGATTTTGTATTTGTAATTTTACATTTTCTCCGCTATATGCGTTATTTTCTCTGCTTGTAAGTTAACAGTGTAAACAAGTTAGATGACGTTAACTATTATAATTAGATTGGTCTAACTTGTCAAGCTGTTTTCTGAATTATTGTCTGAATAAAAAAATCTTATTGAAAAACTGTTCAGGGAGTATTATAATTTAGTTAGAGTTGTTTAACCCAAAGGCGGTGCTTTATTGATTATTTTGCAGTTATTATTATTTTGTATTGTTTTCACGCTGATGGTCAAACTTGGTGTGGGGAACAATGCTCTGAACGGACTGTATTTTTATCCGAAGCCGGTGCAGGAAAGAGTGTATGAACTAAGACTGACTGACAGACAGGCTGTTCAGCGAAAGAGAAAAATATTTATGACAGCCTTTTTTGCTGTTATGCTGGCGGTACTGCTTCTTATAATAGGACTCTGGAATGGTGTCAGGGATTTTCCGACAGCATATATACAGGCTTTGCTGTTTCTGGAGGTAATGAACTGGTATGACGGCATTGTGATAGACCGTCTTTGGGTAGGACACAGCAGATTCTGGATTATTCCCGGCACAGAGGATATACCCTTTGTACAGACATGGAAACAGGTACTTAAAAAGCGTAGTATTCTGACGTTGATATGGATATTTGGAGCAGCAGTCGTTGCCGCACTGGATGTATTGATATTTGGTATTATTTTGAAAGGGTGAGCAATATGTCACGGAAGGACGAAATCAAATCAGCATATAGAAGCCTTGGCAAGGCACACAGCCTTTATGACGGAATGATGACGGGTACAAGCTTTTTCGGCAGAATTATTCTGAAAAATGTCTGGTGCATGACGAAGGAGGACGCACTTGAATATCAGGCATCGGCATTTGAAGCTATACCAAAGAATTTTTCGGGCAGCTTACTGGAGGTGCCTGTGGGAACGGGCGTGCTGTCGATGCCTGTCTGGAAGACACTTCCCGATGCGGATATTACCTGCCTTGACTATTCAGAAAAAATGATGCAGTCAGCACAGGAAAAAGCAGATGAGATGCAGATAAAAAATATCAGGTTTATGCAGGGGGATGTTGGCAGACTTCCCTTTGAGGATGAAAGCTTCGACTGTGTTGTGTCACTGAACGGCTTTCATGCTTTCCCTGATAAAGAAGCAGCTTACAGCGAAACCTATCGTGTACTGAAAAGGGGCGGTATCTTCTGCGGCTGTTTTTATGTTGAAAGGAGCTGCCCTGAAACGGATAAAATGATACGGCGGTTTTATATCAAAAGCGGATTTTTTACCCCTCCCTTTGAAAATGCCGCCAGCTTACAGTCCCGTCTGTCAAAGCTATACAGCAGTGCAGAAGTCGGCAACGTGAAAAGCATTGCATGGTTTCAGTGTATAAAATAAAAAGTGAAAGAGTGCAGAAAAATGGAAAAATATCATATCGAAAGAAATACCGTACAGGAAACACTGATAATTCCTTTGTACGGCAGAAAGGTTTGCAGTGAAAAATTCCCGGAGCTTTTCAATGATCCGGAAAGTGAACGCATTATCAGTATGCTGGATTACGACTTTTCCGAAATGGGAAAGAAAATGCACGGCACAGCAGGCTTGTACGGCGCTTTAGAGGTCGCACAGCGGCAGTATGATCTGATGTGTGAGGTGCGTGAATATCTGAAAGAACATCCGGGGGCGGCAGTCGTCAATCTCGGCTGCGGTCTGGATGCGACCTTTCGTCAGGTGGATAACGGCTTCTGCCGGGGCTATAATCTTGACTTCCCGGATGTAATAAAAATCAGGGATGATCTGCTTCCGGCAGGAGACCGGGAAAAAAATATCGCCTGCGATCTGAACGATACCTCGTGGTTCGATGAAATCGACGGCGAAGAGGGTGCGGTTTTCTTTGCAGCAGGCGTATTCTATTATTTTCAGACGGAGGATGCTATAAAGCTGTTTGATAAAATGGCAGAGCGTTTTCCGGGCGGTGTTCTGGTGTTTGATGCCTGCAACAAGCGTGGGGTCAGGCTGATGCTGAAAACATGGATCAAGGAAGCGGACATCAGGGATGTGGGAGCATTTTTTGCGGTGAAGGATGCAGAAAAGGAGCTGCTGCCCCGAAGCAGTCATTTTGCCGGGGTGTCTCATAAAAGCTATATGCGCGGATACCGGAATATTGACAAGTCCATCCGACCGCTGTATCGCTTACTTAATACCCTGTGTGACCGTCTGATCGATATGCAGATCGTGAAGATACGATTCAGATAAGAGCACAGAAGTCATAGTATGCAGGCGGATCAACGGAAAAGAAAATTAAGGAGAAGCAAAATGAAATACGGAATAGCGGGCAGATTTATAAAGCTTGCATTTGCGAAAAAAGCATTTGATTATATTGAAAAAGAGATTCAGGGGATGGATATGTCATCCTATAAAAAGCGTGTGCAAAAGGAGTACAGGGCAATCGTTGAAAGAACATCCGGTATCGGAAGAATGAAGGACAATATGTTTGTGATGACCATGTATGCAGGAGCCTTTCTGATCGCACTGTATAAAGAGGCGGACGGGATGCTCGGTGAAGATAAGCTGAAGGGACTGGTCCGTGCAGAAGCCTGCTGTCCGCTGATGGTTAAAGCAAAACAGGGAAAGAGTGCGTTTACAGATAAGGAGATTGCCAACCGGACAAAACAGGCAAAGTGGTCAAGAGACCATATTGAGGAATATCCGATGAATTGGTTTTATTATTTTGAAACCGTTCCGGGAAAGGATGAATATTACATTACGCATAAGCAGTGCGGCATCTGCAAGCTGACAAAACAGGAGCATTGCGAAGAGATCACAAAATATCTGTGCATGATGGATTATTACACCTTTGAAATGCAGGGAGCTGTTCTTGACAGAACAAAAACGCTGGGGTATGGCGATGATGAATGCAATTTTCACCTGATGAGCAGGGAGAGAGCCGACGAGCTTGGGTTTGTGAAAAGTCCGGAGGCGAAATAGGAGGTACATATATAATGTTCATAAATGAGTACGGAGATACAAACAAACCGAAAATAATTCTGCTTGCCCCTATGATGATATCTGGCGAGGATATTTATAATATTCTGTCACCGCATTTTAAAGGCACATACTGTTTCATTGCACCCGATCAGGGAGGACACGGCAGGGCAGGAAATTATATCAGTGCTGACGAAGAATACAAAACATTAAAACGTTACCTGCTTGGTAAAGACTATACTGATATACATCTGTTGTACGGTGCTTCTTTAGGAGTAGCGGTTGCTTACAGGCTGTTTAATGATCCGTCTTTTTCTGTGGGTCACGCATGGTTTGACGGTGTTGCTCTGAAAAGTCATTCTTCGTTTGCGGAAGGCTTTATGAAAAAACTGTTCTACAGCCGAAAAAGGAGCATGGCAAAAAGGCATGTTGAGGTTTCAAAAAGCCTTCTGAAAATGTATGGCGAGGATTTTGCCAGACTGATGACAAGGAATTTTGAGCGAATTACATACAGCGATATTGATGCTATCTGTTACGCCTGCTGTCATTATGACCTGTTTCAGATGACGAAGGAGCAGCAAAGCCGCCTGCCGCCGTCCCCTGAAGTCTCCCCCTTCCCTTTGGGAAGGGGGACGGCTTATGGGTGAACAACTTAAAAACCTGAAATGCATAAAACAACGCATTATCTCTGGGTTTTTCAGAACAATCAATAATGAGTTTCACGGATTCAGGAAAAGGTAAGAAAAAGAAAGGAAATGACCTTTATGTTCTGGGACAGAGTGGCAGGAGTATATGATATTTTTGTCAGGTGTATCAACAGAAAAACGCACAGGGCACTTATTCAGAAAACAGTAAGTCTTTTTACAGGTCAGGACGAGGTTCTGGAATGTGCCTGCGGAACAGGTATGCTGAGTGCACCGGCTGCCTGCGTATGCAGTCAATTGACAGCAACGGATTATTCGGAAAATATGCTGAAAAGGGCAAGAAAAAACTGTCGGGGCATTGATAATATCAGCTTCATGCAGGCAGATATTATGCACCTGCCGTTTGGTGACAGCAGCTTTGACAAGGTTGTGGCTGGGAACGTCATACATTTGCTTGACGAACCGATAAAAGCATTGGGAGAGCTTCGCAGAGTATGCAGAAACGGAGGTCAGCTTATTATTCCCACCTATATAAATCGGACAAGGGGCGGTAAAACAAGCGGTTTTGCAAAAACTGTCGGGAAAGCCGGAGCGGATTTCAAGCGCCAGTTCACCCTCGAAAGCTACAAGGAGTTTTTTGCTGATGCCGGTTTTCTGTTGACAATTATCGAAAATAGTTATATAATCTTAACAATGGTTAGTAGAATCTAACGAATTCAGCAGGAATAGGGATGATATCCGATGAAGCAGCATAAATTCTGGGCAATATCAGCCCTTGTATGTATGTTGATGGCAGTGATCACAGGCTATATGCACAAATAACAGGGAGGTTTTTCTATGACAATACTAAGCAAATCACTTCTGACATTTTTAGGCGGAGTGTTATTCGGCACAGCAGGCGTCAAGCTGCTTTCGAGCAGGGATGCAAAGAAGGTTTACACACATTGTACAGCAGCTACCCTCAGAGCAAAGGACAGCATTGTAAAAACAGCAGTTACCATTCAGGAAAACGCTGAGGATATTTTAGCAGAGGCAAAGCAGATCAACGCAGAACGTGAAAAGGAGCAAGAAGCCCTCTGCGAGGATAAAGCGGAAGAAGAATCCGGCGGAGATGCAGAATAATATCCCGGACTTCTGTGGTGACAAAAAATGAAATATCAGATAAAACATGAAATACGTGGTCGTATACGGCTTCATATTTTACAAAAGCTCAGCCTGACAGAGCTTGATAAGCTTTATTGCAGTCTGTCTGAAAAAAAGTATATCAAACGATGCAAGGTGTATGCCCCTACTAATGATCTGATGGTGGAATACACCTGCGACAGAAAAAATGTTCTGAGACTTTTAACAGACTTGCGTACAGATGATATTATCGTTTCAGAAAGCTCTCTTGCAGCGGTGACGGCATCAAGAGAGCTGAACGCTGAATACAAAAGAAAGCTGCTCCGGAAGGCAGCGGCTCATGCTGTAAATAAAATAGTGCTGCCGCTTCAGATGCGTGTTATCATTTCAGCGTTAAAAACGGTTCGCTTTGTGTGGAAGGCTCTCCGGTGTCTTGCGAAAGGGAAAATTGAAGTCCCAGTTTTAGATGCAACGGCTATTACCGTTTCTATGCTCAAACGGGATTATAATACAGCAAGCTCTGTGATGTTCTTACTCGATATCGGAGAAATACTGGAGGACTGGACACATAAAAAATCCGTCAGTGATCTGGCAGGCAGTATGTCGCTGAACGTGGGTAAGGTATGGCTGAAAACAGGAGATCAGTCGGTTCTGGCAGATGCCTGCGATATCAAAGAAGGCGATGAGATCATAATCCGCACAGGAAGTATGATCCCCTTTGACGGTGTCGTTACATGGGGTGACGCCATGGTAAATCAGGCGTCTCTGACGGGAGAAAGCACCCCTGTACATAAAAAAACAGACAGCACAGTATATGCAGGAACAGTTCTTGAAGAGGGAGAGCTGACGATCTGCGTAAAAAATGCTGTCGGTTCAACCAGATACGAAAAAATCGTGTCTATGATCGAGGATACAGAAAAACTGAAGTCCGAGGCAGAGAGCAAGGCAGAGCATCTTGCTGACAGGCTTGTACCATATACCTTCATCGGGACTCTGCTTGTCTGGTTCATTACGAGAAACATAACAAAGGCATTATCAGTCCTGATGGTAGATTTCTCCTGTGCTCTGAAGCTTGCTATGCCCGTTACGGTTCTGTCAGCTATAAGAGAAGCCAACAATTACGGTATAACCGTGAAGGGCGGAAAGTTTATTGAAAAGCTAGCACTCGCCAATACGATAGTATTCGATAAAACAGGAACACTGACAAAGGCTGTTCCTACGGTCAGGAAGGTTATTTCCTTCTGCGATACTGATGAAGATGAACTGCTGAGGATTGCTGCCTGTCTTGAAGAGCATTTCCCTCATTCTATTGCAAACGCCGTTGTCAAGGCTGCAAAGGATAAAAATCTTATCCATGAGGAAATGCACACGAATGTTGAATATATTGTTGCACACGGCATAAAATCCACTATTGACGGCAAAACTGTGCTGATAGGCAGCTATCACTTCATATTTGAGGATATGGGTGTTGCTGTACCTCTGGGGGAAGAACAAAAGCTGCTGTCCATTTCTATGGAATATTCCAGATTATATATGGCAATAGACGAGTATCTTGCTGCGGTGATCTGTATAGAGGATCCTCTGCGTGAAGAAGCCGGAGAGATAGTAAGTGAACTGAGGGACTGCGGCTTTACAAATATCGTAATGATGACAGGAGACAGCAAGCATACAGCCAGAGCAATTGCCGCAAGTGTCGGTGTGGATTCCTTTTATGCAGAGACATTGCCGGAGGATAAAGCCGGCTTTATTATGAGCGAAAAAGCGAAGGGCAATACGGTCGTAATGGTCGGGGATGGCATCAACGATTCTCCTGCACTTTCGTCTGCGGATGTAGGTGTTGCGATATCTGACGGTGCAGCTATTGCAAGGGAAATAGCCGATATTACAATTTCTGAGGACAACCTTCGCGGGATAATTACCATCAGAAGGCTCAGCACAGCTATGATGAAACGGATACAGTGGAATTACCGCTCGATCCTTGCAATCAACGGCGGTCTGATCGCTCTCGGTGTAACAGGGCTTGCTCCTCCCACGCTGACAGCTACGATACATAACGCTTCTACTATAGGTATCGGTCTGATGAGTACAAAAAGGCTGCTCTGAGAATTATATCAAAAAGTCGTCCGGAAGTTTTTCGGACGACTTTTTTTAAGAGCTTTGCTTATCGGTTGTAATAGAATATCACCTGAATCCGTGAAATTGAATTAAATCGTTTTTTTAAACCTTCCGGGTTTTTATTTCAGCCAGGCGTCAGGCGCCCGAAGGAAGTGCCCTAGGGGTGCGTGCGCAGCACGCCTGACGCCGTCCCTTGAAGTCTCCCCCTTCCCTTTGGGACAATGTCATCAACTTAACAAAAATTTAAAGTTTCGCCCGCCTTTTCAAAGGCGGCGGGGTCCAGGGGGTGCGGGTGTCCGGTGGACACCTCTGCCGAAGGCAGAAGCACCGACCGAACCGG
>CACWVH010000101.1:3025-10935 GCA_902764235.1 uncultured Ruminococcus sp. | reverse complement strand
CCATACTTATTCAGATTGAACTGCATCAGAGTCAGAATTCAAAAACCATCGCCAATTATAATTTTACACTTACAATTATAATCAGCATAACCAACCCCCTCATACTCACACAAAACTGACCTCTGCCACAAAAGTCAGCGAGCACGCCGAAAGCAGCGCAGCGGAAAGGGGTGGAGATAAGGAAGTGAGATTTCGACAGCATCGGATAGCAGGAACACATAAATAGACAAACAAGCCCTCCGCTTTGGCTGATGATGAGTTCCCGGAAAGCATAAACAAACGGCACAAGCGACAGCCTGTACCGTTGTTGTGTTATTATTCAAATTCGATCTGTCCGTTTTCATCTTCCATTTTTTCTGCTGCTGCCTTGACAAATTCACGGAACAGCGGATGTGCATGGTTCGGACGGCTCTTGAATTCGGGATGATACTGTACACCTATGTAAAAACGATTGGAGGGTATTTCCACAGCTTCAACCAGAAGTCCGTTGGGCGATGTACCTGTGAAGATCATTCCGTTTGCCTCAAATTCACTTCGGAATTCATTATTGAATTCATATCGGTGACGATGACGCTCGGATATCTCGCTTTTGCCGTATGACCGCTCCATGATCGTATTCTTTCGTACCTTGCAGGGATATGCTCCCAGTCTCATTGTGCCGCCCATATCAACAATACCCTTCTGATCGGTCATGAGATCAATGACCTTATGCTTGCTGTCGGGTGCAAATTCGCCTGAATCAGCATCAGAGAAGCCAAGAACATTTCTTGCGAATTCTATTACCGCTGTCTGCATACCAAGGCAGATGCCAAGATACGGGATATCATGCTCCCTTGCATATTTTGCAGCGATTATCTTTCCCTCGACACCACGGTTACCGAAGCCGCCGGGAACGAGAATTCCGTCAGCATCGCTGAGAAGCTCATCTGCTGTATATTCCGTGATTAGCTCTGTGTCGATCCAGTGAATATCAATGAATGCCTTGTTTTCATATCCAGCATGGCGAAGTGCCTCTGCAACTGAAAGATAAGCATCGTGAAGCTGAACATATTTACCGCACAGTGCGATCGTTACTGTCTTTTCACGAGCATTTATCCTGTCAAGCATTTCCTGCCATTCACTCATATCTGCCTTCGGTGCGTCAATATGAAGCTCACGGCATACAATATCGCTGATATGAGCTTTTTCAAGCATAAGCGGTGCCTGATAAAGAACAGGTATGGTCATGTTTTCGATCACACAGTCATCCTTTACATTACAGAACATTGCTATCTTCTTGAATATGCTCTTGTCCTCGATAGGCTCATCACTTCTTAGCACCATTATATCAGGATTGATACCCAGTGAACGAAGCTCCTTTGCACTGTGCTGAGCTGGCTTTGATTTATGCTCCTGGCTTGCTTTGAGATAAGGCACAAGGCAAACATGTACAAAAAGACTGTTCTCCTGTCCGACCTCAACGCTTACCTGACGGATAGCCTCAAGAAAAGGCTGGCTTTCAATATCGCCCACTGTACCGCCGATCTCTGTTATTACGACATCAGCATCACTGTCCTTGCCGACAGCATAGATGAATGATTTGATCTCATTTGTGATATGAGGTATTACCTGAACGGTCTCGCCGAGGTAATCACCGCGGCGCTCCTTATCAAGTACGTTTGAATATACCTTACCGGTCGTAAGATTAGAGAACTTATTAAGATTTTCGTCAATAAAACGCTCATAGTGACCAAGGTCGAGGTCGGTTTCAGCTCCGTCCTCAGTTACATATACCTCGCCGTGCTGATACGGACTCATTGTTCCGGGATCCACATTTATATATGGATCAAGCTTCTGAGCAGCTACCTTCAGACCTCTTGCCTTGAGAAGTCTTCCGAGAGATGCCGCAGTTATACCCTTGCCAAGTCCGGAAACAACACCGCCTGTGACGAATATATACTTAGTTGTCATAACTCTATTTCTCCTTCAAATACTGTTTCGGCAACACCTGTCAGATATACTGTTTCATCTGTATATTCAATAATAAGATTGCCGCCCTTGAGCTTTACTGTGATGGGGGTATTCTTTTTGCACATCCCGTTTTCAACTGCTGCAACTGCAACAGCGCAAGCTCCTGTACCGCAAGCCCATGTCTCGCCTGTACCTCTTTCCCACACTCTCATTTCTATTGTATGCTCGTCAATGACCTTTACGAATTCTGCATTTACTCTTTCCGGGAAAAGCTCGCTGTTTTCAAACAGCGGTCCGACCTTTTCAAGATTGATCTTTTCAACATTATTGCAGAATACAACAGCATGAGGGTTACCCATTGAAACGCAGGTGATATTATAATCATCTCCGCCGATATTTACAGGTTCGTTTATTACCTTCGGCTTATCTATTGCAACGGGAACAAGCTCGCTTGAAAGCTCTGCCTTGCCCATATCTACCTTGAACACATCGTTCTCACCGTCATGGCGGAAGACCTTGATCGTTTTGATACCGCTGAGGGTTTCAACGGTTATCGTCTTGCCCCTTACCATATCGTGGTCGCAGAGATATTTTGCAATACAGCGGATACCGTTGCCGCACATCTTACCCTCTGAACCGTCCGCATTGAACATTTTCATCTTTGCATCTGCAACATCTGACGGGCAGATAAGAATTACTCCGTCGCCGCCGATTCCGTAACGTCTGTCGCTGAAGCGTACTGCAAGTCCCTCAGGGTTATTAATCTTCTGATCGAAGCAATTGAAATATATATAGTCATTACCTGTGCCCTGCATCTTTGTGAATTTCATTCTGACCTTTTCGGTTCTCATATCGTTGATATCCACAAGCTCTGTACTGTATTCGCTGTATCTGCTCTTGAGAGAATCAGCAAGAGCATTTGCAGTATCAATAGAAGTAAGACAGGGAATATTTCTTTCAACGGTCTTTCTTCTGATCTTAACGCTGTCACGGGTAGGAATTCTGCCCTTTGAGGATGTGGAAATAACATAATTGATCTTACCGCTTTCGATAAGGCTGAGTGTATTTTCCTTTTCATTCTCGTGTATCTTATCGACCTCGATAACCTCAAGACCGTAATCTCTTATTGTATTTGCAGTTCCCTTTGTTGCATAAAGAGTAAAGCCAAGCTCATTATATTTCTTTGCAACAGCACCGATCTCGCTCTTATCAGGATTACGTACTGTAATGAACACACCGCCCTGCTTTTTCATCTTATAGCCGGCTGCGATAAGTCCCTTATAAAGTGCCTCTTCAAGAGTATTTGCAATGCCGAGTACCTCACCTGTTGATTTCATTTCCGGACCGAGCTGGTTATCAACATTGATAAGCTTTTCAAATGAGAATACCGGAACCTTGACAGCAACATAGGGTGATCTCTTATAAAGTCCTGTGCCATAGCCCATATCTGCTAACTTTTCGCCGAGCATTGCTCTGGTTGCAAGGTCTACCATCGGCACGCCTGTTACCTTGCTGATATACGGGATAGTTCTTGAGGAACGTGGGTTTACCTCGATGACATAAAGCTTGTTTTCATAGATAAGATACTGTATATTTACAAGACCCTTTGTCTTGAGTGAAACTGCAAGATTCTTTGATGTTGTAATGATATTTCTTGTCATCTCATCACTGATATTCCATGCAGGATAAACTGCGATTGAGTCACCTGAATGGATGCCTGCACGCTCAACGTGCTGCATGATGCCGGGGATAAGGATATCCTCGCCGTCACAGATTGCATCGACCTCAAGCTCTGTACCTGAAAGGTATTTATCAATAAGTATCGGATTTTCGATATTCTGAGCAAGGATGATCGCCATATATTCCCTGATATCTGCTTCGTTGAAGGCGATTATCATATTCTGTCCGCCGAGAACGTAGGACGGACGCATGAGCACCGGATAACCGATCTTTTCAGCAACCTCAAGTGCCTCATCTGTTGTCATTACAGTAAAGCCCTCAGGACGTTTTACGTTATGAAGCTCAAGAAGCTCGTCAAAACGCTCTCTGTCCTCTGCCATATCTATGCTGTCGGCAGATGTACCGATAATATTGACTCCGCTTTCGCTGAGGAATTTTGTCAGCTTAATAGCTGTCTGTCCGCCGAAGGCAACAACAACGCCGTAAGGCTTTTCAGTTTTGATTATGCCCATGACGTCTTCATTTGTAAGCGGCTCAAAATACAGTCTGTCAGCTGTATCAAAGTCTGTTGAAACCGTCTCCGGGTTGTTGTTGACGATAACAACATCAAAGCCTGCCTTTTTAAGCGCCCATACACAATGGACTGACGCATAGTCAAACTCGATGCCCTGACCGATACGTATCGGACCTGAACCGAAAACGATGATAGTCTTTCTCGGAGAATTCATCTCCTTTATAAATGCATCTGCTTCATTATCCTTATCGAAGGTTGAGTAGAAATAAGGTGTTTCTGCCTTGAACTCAGCAGCGCAGGTATCAACCATCTTATATACAGGAACCATCGGGTTTTCAACCTTTTTGCCTGTGAGTGCTTCAATTGTTCTGTCAAGGAAGCCGAGAAGCTTTGCTTTTTTGTAAAGCACTTCATCAAGCTCTCCCTTTTTAAGCTCCTTTTCACATTCCACAAGGTTAAGAAGCTTTTCAAGAAACCATTCATCTATCATAGTGATAGCATGGATCTCATCGACTGTAATTCCTCTTTTGAGTGCTTCATAAACGCAGAAGGAACGCTCGTCATCACAAACTGAAAGTCTTTCCCTGATCTCATCTGTTGACATTTCCTCAAATTTTGGTGAGGACATTGTATCATGCTTTATTTCGGCACCTCTTACAGCCTTCATTATAGCCTGCTCAAAGGTCGGTGCGATAGACATTACCTCACCTGTTGCCTTCATCTGTGTGCCGAGTGTACGCTTAGCGTATACAAATTTATCGAAGGGCCATTTCGGGAACTTTACTACAACATAGTCAAGTGCCGGCTCAAAGCAGGCATATGTTGTACCCGTAACGGCATTTTTGATCTCATTGAGAGTATAGCCTATCGCAAGCTTTGCAGCAACCTTTGCGATGGGATAGCCTGTTGCCTTTGATGCAAGTGCTGATGAACGGGATACACGGGGATTAACTTCAATTACAGCATAATTGAAGCTTTCCGGCTCAAGAGCAAACTGACAGTTACAGCCGCCCTCTACACCGAGTGCAGAAATGATATTGAGAGCCGCACTTCTGAGCATCTGATATTCCTTATCAGCAAGTGTTACAGTAGGAGCGATAACGATACTGTCGCCTGTGTGAACGCCGACCGGGTCGAAGTTTTCCATAGAGCAGACAGTGATAACATTGCCCATCTTATCACGCATTACCTCGAATTCGATCTCTTTCCAGCCTGCTATACATTTTTCTACAAGAACCTGTGTGATAGGAGAAAGCTCAAGACCGTTTGCTGTGATCTCTCTCAGCTCTTCCTCATTATTAACGATACCGCCGCCTGTACCGCCGAGCGTGAAGGCAGGACGGATGATTACAGGATAACCTATTTCCTCTGCAAAATCCGCAGCTGACTGAACATCGTTTACAACCAGTGACGGGATGACAGGCTGACCGATAGATTCCATAGTATCCTTGAACATCTGTCTGTCCTCAGCCTTATCAATTGTTTCGGGATTAGCACCGAGAAGCTTTACGCCGTGCTTTTTAAGAAAGCCTTCCTTTGCAAGCTGCATTGAAAGGGTAAGACCGGTCTGTCCGCCGAGTGTCGAAAGAAGACTATCAGGCTCTTCCTTTATGATAATTCTCTTTACTGTTTCAAGGGTCAGCGGTTCAATATATACCTTATCCGCCATTGCCTTATCTGTCATTATGGTAGCAGGGTTTGAGTTTACGAGTATTACCTCAAGTCCCTCTTCTTTAAGAGCACGGCAAGCCTGTGTTCCTGCGTAGTCAAATTCGGCAGCCTGTCCGATAACGATAGGACCGGAGCCTATCACCAATACTCTTTTAATGCTGTTATCCTTTGGCATACTTATATATCCTCCTTCATCATGGTTATAAATCTGTCAAACAAGAACGAGGTATCAAGCGGACCGCCGCAAGCCTCGGGATGGAACTGCACCGTAAATACGGGCATATCTGTATATGTAACACCCTCGCAGGTGCCGTCATTTGCATTTACAAAGCTTTCATATGCGTTTTCGGGAAGGCTGTCAGCAACAACTGCATAGCCGTGATTCTGGCTTGTGATATAGACTCTTCCTGTTTTGGTATCGGTCGCAGGCTGGTTAGCTCCTCTGTGACCGTATTTGAGCTTTTCTGTTTTCGCACCCTGAGAAAGTGCCATAAGCTGATGACCAAGGCAGATCCCGAAGGTCGGTATCTTTGCCTGACAAAGCTTTTTTATCTCTGCGATGATCTCTGTATTCTCAGCAGGATCGCCAGGACCGTTTGACAGCATTATGCCGTCCGGATTCATTGCAAGTATTTCATCAGCCTTAGTATTTCCCGGCACTACTGTAACATTGCAGCCTCTTTTTACAAGCTCTCGTCTGATATTGCTTTTTGCACCGAAATCCATGAGTACAACATCAAGCTCGCCGTTTTCAGCATCGAATTTCTCTGCTGCCTCGGTTGTAACTGAGTTTACTGCGTTTGTGACCTTATAAGCCTTCAAAGACTCTATATCCTCGCTTGTCGGCTCTCTGTACATAATTGCGCTGTTCATAACGCCGTATTCACGTACAGTCTTTGTCAGACAGCGTGTATCTATACCGAATATGCCCGGAATATCATTTTGCTTTAAAAAAGCGTCAAGCACACCGTCACATCTGAAATTTGACGGCTGTTGACACAGTTCTCTGACAATATAGGCAGTAAGGGCAGGCTTTTTGCTTTCAAAATCCGAGGGGATCACACCATAATTTCCTATAAGGGGAAAAGTCTGGCAAACGATCTGACCGAAATAGCTGGGGTCGGTCAGTGTCTCAAGATAGCCTGTCATAGCAGTAGTAAAAACAAGCTCACCAACAGCCTCCTTTTCTGCACCGAAGGCTGTACCTTCATAAATATCTCCGTTTTCCAACACAAGAAAAGCTCTTTTCTGCATTTCATCATTTCCTTTCTTTTATTAAAGTTGGTTGTTTTTAGAAATTTCAAAATCAATATATATGATCGGATCAAGGGTCATTCAGCTGTCATAGGTACTGAGAAGATTCTTAGCCACCTCAAGCTTTGTAAGACGAAGATCCATTGCTTGTTTTTCAATATATTTATGTGCCTGAGCTTCCGACATTGACAGATATTCCATCAATATATATTTTGCACGGTTGATTATCCTGCTGTCCTCAACCTTTTTATGGAGCTTGACATTTTCCCTTTGCAGGCTTTTCATACGGTTTGACGCAGCCTCGGTAAAATTCAGAGCCTTATGCAGAACTGTCTTATCCAGCGGCTTTCCTATCACATATCCTCCCACAGGAAGAAGCTTTTCCTCGATCCGCCCTTCAAGCTCATTTCTGACTATCAGCATAACGGACGAGCAGGTACTTCTCAGCAGCTCAAACGCAAGCTCATCTCCGAATTCATCAGACAGGGGAGTATTTATTATTATCATCGAAAACTCTCTGTCCGAACAGACTTTTTTCGCCTCAGCAGCATCCTTCACAGCTCCGACACTCCTGCAGCCCTCACTTTTAAGAAGTGATATAAATGATGGTATTGACTGCTCCCTTGAGGAAACGATCAGAACATTATCAATCATCAGACACCTTTCCCTTTATTGTACTAAATTTTTCAGAATTATTCAAGTATTTTATCCGCCGGCGTGCCGCCGGTGTCGCGATTCACGACTTAGTCAGTCCGAAAAAAGTTTATCCGGGCACCGCCATACTTATTCAGGCTGAACTGCAACAGAATAAAATTCAAATACCTGTTGCCAACTATAATTT
>CACWVH010000101.1:0-3020 GCA_902764235.1 uncultured Ruminococcus sp. | reverse complement strand
CTGAACTGCAACAGAATAAAATTCAAATACCTGTTGCCAACTATAATTTTACACTTCCCCGGCGTGCCGCCGGTGTCGCGATTCACGGCTTAGTCAGTCTGAAAAAGTTTTTCTCGGGCACCGCCGGACTTTTTGAGCCTGAACTGCTAAAATCATTTCTTCTTTAAAAGTCCCAGAACTATTTTACATCATCTCCGCCGCCAACATGACGCCAGCGTGACGCTGGACCCTTGATTCACGGCTTAGTAAGCCTGAAAAAGTTTTTTCAGGGCACCGCCAAGCTTATTCAGCCTGAACTGCATCAGAATTATTATCCAAAGCTGATTGCAAATTATAATTTTACACATATTAGGCATGCCATATGTGTCAATTTAGAAGGGGGCGCTGCGCTCTTACCCACCAACCGATATTGCCGAAGTTGCAGTTCAGGCTTTCTTCTGAGCAATACTTTTACACATTAGCATACACCCGATGTCACGGATCAAATATTTTATTTTTGAATATTTCTGATTTTGCCCTGCATTACTTCAGCTGCATTTGATTCAGCAAATAACTCAGTTGTCTGATATCAGGATAAGCTCCGCCGGATAACATATACCGGACAAAAATATCAATAATCGTATACTTCCGGAATCCTGCTGTGAACGCACAGAACACATATATTCAATTTATTATAATAACAGATTTTTGCTTTTTTGTCTATATATATCCGCAGACAAAGTGCAGGTTTTTTCTTTTTGTTTATTTTCAATAGATTTATCATCACCTTATAAAACATTTCCGGAGGTTTTGTATGATACATAATATGCTGAAATAAAACTATAGCATAAATAGTATCACAGCTGTGTAATGACTTATATCATTTATCATATAGCATACTTTACAGAAAACAGCCGGTCTGACAAAGCAGACCGGCATGGCTTGTAAATTCTTTTTCTGTTATCATTCGGATGTAAGACTGAATATCTTTTCGGACCTTGTACCGTTTGCATCAATTGCTACTGATCTTATATCATATTCTGCGGCTTTTGTGGGAGTAAACTTTGCGTATGTTCCCTTTTCGCTGGCATAGCTCAGCTTGTTCCACTTTGTATTCTGGCTGCGCTTGAAATAGAATTCATATGTCACTGGCTTTGTTCCGCCTATGATGCGTCCTGCAACTGTGACGGTCTTGCCGGCTTTCACTTTCTCTGCATTGATAAGCGAAATATTCGTCAGAGGGAGACTTTCAACAACAGTCACCTTGAATACTTTCTAGACCTTTGTACCTGAGCTATCCATTACAACTGCCTTCATATCATAGTCCGCTGCTGCCTTCGGTATAGTTATGGCATATGAAGCTGTGCCGAACTCTGTGCCGATCTTATTCCACTTGCTGTTTGTGCTGCGCTTGAAATAATAGGCATATTTATATCCTCCTGCGCCGCCCTCTGCTGCACCTGTCACACGGATGTCGTCACCTATCTGTACCTTCTCAGCATTCAGCCATGACGTATTTGAAAGGGCAGCTGTTACTGTCACCTTAATAAGCTTTTCAGCGGTCTTTCCGGCTGCGTCCCTGACTATGACCTTAATATCATAATCTGCTGCCGATATTGGTGTAAAGCCTGAGCTTGTTGCTTCGCTGTATTCTGTGCCCATCTTGTTCCATTTAGTATTTATGCTTCTCTTAAAATAGTATGCATAAGTATAGGGTGCTTTACCGCCGCTTGCTTTGCCGTTAATTGTAATCCTCGTGCCTGCAACAACGCTTTCAGATTCTAATGAGGAATCATTTGCCAATTCTGATTCAAGCAAAACAAATTCAATACCGTTATCATTTGCATATGTCTGAGCAGCAGAACCGGATTTACCATATATTATAAATGATTCACTGCACAAGCTGAATGCCTCGACACCTATTCTGGCTACTCTGTCAGGAATGATTATACTTTCAAGACTGCTGCATTCACAAAATGCCTTGTCACCTATACTTGTCACACTTTCCGGGATAGTTATGCTCTTGAGACTGCTGCATTCACAAAACAGTCTCTTGCTTATTTTCGTTATCCCGTCCGGTATATTTATGCTTTTAAGGCTGCTGCAATTATAAAATGCCCACTCACCTATGCTCATCACACTGTCCGGAATGGTAATGCTTTCAAGACTGCTGCAATCATAAAACGCATCGGGACCTATACTTGTAACACCGTTCGATATGTTTATGCTTTCAAGACTGATGCAGCCGCGAAACGCATCGTAACCTATACTTGTCACACTGTCCGGAAGGGTTATGCTCTTGATATTGCTGCAGCCATTAAACACATCGTCACTTATACTCGCAACACTATCCGGGATGGTTATCCTCTCAAGACCGGTGCAATAACCAAACGCCCGGTTACCTATACTCGTTACACTGTCGGGAATGATTATGCTCTTAATATTGATACAGCCATTAAACGCATCTTCGCCAATTCTTGTTATGCCGTCAGGAATTATTCCATCATTCTTAGCCTGAGGACATTTTATAATTTCAGTTTTATTCTTATTCAGAAGAATTCCGCCAAAAGAAGAATACTTTTCGTTTCCACCTTCAACATTAATGCTTTCAAGACTGCTGCAATACTCAAACACCTTGCTGCCTATAATCGTTACACTGTCCGGGATGATTATGCTTTCAAGTCTGGTGCAGCCATTAAAAGCATTGTCACCTATATTCGTCACACTATCCGGAATGGTTATATCTGCAATACTGCCGCATTCATAAAACGCACCGCTGCCTATACTCGTCACACTGTCCTGGATAGATATGCTTTCAAGTCCGGCGCAGCCGCCAAACACATAGTCACCTATACTCGTGACACTATCCGGAATGATTATGCTTTCAAGACTGATGCAATAGCCAAATGCAGAGTCACCTATATACGTCACACTGTCCGGAATAGTGTCTGCTCAATGATCAAGCAATATAAAACCGTTTATCATCCAAACCTAACAACAGGATAATCGGATAAAAAATTGCAAACAAAATAGCTCTTGCC
>CACWVH010000100.1 GCA_902764235.1 uncultured Ruminococcus sp. | reverse complement strand
TCTCTTGTAGCAGTAAATTCTTATGATGAATTTTACCATGAACATTTAGTCTTACTTGTTTTGACTTGCTAAAACGCTGTTTTGGCACGGTCTGCATGGTGGCTATGTAAAACGTCGCTCTGCTGAATTGTCCCGTTTTTGGAAAGAGCGTCGTGCAGAACGTTCAGAAAATGCCTTACCTAAAATAGAAACTGGCATTCCTATACTGCTAGAAATAGATCCTTCTGCCGATATTGATTTCTTGCGTGGACTAGGATTTGAAATTGTCTGTGAAATTGAGGAAGGATTTATTATAGTTGCTACAGAAGATATTGACCTTTCAATTTTAAATAAGAAAACAGATGCTTTTATTGCAAATGTTACCGCAAGATGCAATTCACCCGCAAAAGTCTATGCGCTCTGCGAAGATGGAGATAGGCTTAAAAGGGTTTTGTCAAAAGAACTCTATGAAAAATGGATAACTATTTCACCAGATGAAGAATATATAATCGATATTGGTGTAAGCTGCTGTGGAAACATTGAGTTGCCAAAACGACCCAAGCGAAAAGATGATGAAACCGATAAACACTATTCTGATCGTGAGCAACGGTGGATAGAAAAATTTAATGCTGCCTATATGGCTTGGGACAAAATCAAGATGAAACGAGAGGAAACGATAGTAAGCTTTGTTTCTGATTATGATGGTGAAATTATGCAACTTACCGATGGTATATCAGAAATGACTGATTTGTCTGATAGTTTCTCTGCACGTTTAAAAATATCTGGTAAATGTTTGCTAGACTTAGTGTTGAATTATGCGTATATATTTGAAGTATCCGAAGCTGAAACAATAGCTATGGGAGATTCTCTCGATAATAACGACAGTCTTACCGAAAACGTACAGATCGAGGCTCCTACCCAATCTGCTCCTATTGTATGTGTAATGGATAGTGGTATTCAGGAAGAACATAAGTATTTAGCACCAGCTATTTTTAGCAGTGAGTCTGTCAGTTTGCTCCCTAATAATACGAGCATAAGTGACGATGTTGACGGAGGAGGGCATGGGACACGAGTAGCTGGTGCAGTCTTGTATCCAAAGACAATTCCATTAAATGGGGTTTACCAACTTCCTTGCTGGATTCGCATCATGCGAATTCTTGATGAAAACAATTGCCTGCCTGAAAATGTGTATCCGCCAAAGGCAATTGCTCTTGCCGTGCAAAAATACAATGTTGATAACCCAATCCCAACCAAAATATTTAATCACTCTATTGGGAGCCGAGGACCTTGTGAAATAAAACACATGACGCCATGGGCGGCTGAAATCGATAGTCAGTCTTACAATCATGATGTCTTGTTCATACAGGCTGCTGGGAATATTTCCGCAGAAGTCATATCAGCCTATTTGCAGGCGGGGTCTCCATATCCTAAATATCTTGACAGAGAGTTGTGTAGGATTTCAAATCCAGCGCAAAGTCTACAAGCAATTACCGTAGGATCTGTGTCGGCAGTTGAGTTAGAAACGGATGATTATATCGCATTAGGAAAGTGTATGGAGGTCTCTTCATTCTCACGCTCAGGACCAGGTATTTGGGACGTCTTAAAGCCAGAAGTTGTCGAATATGGAGGAACACACGTGTATATTAAAGGAAGTGTCCCTCCTCAACTAACAACTCCTCCTGAAGTATGTCCGGAACTAATTCGTAAATCTCCTGAAGGTCCTTCTTTTGCCCGTGATGAAGTGGGCACTTCTTTTTCAGCACCAAAAGTCACCTACATTGCATCACAGATTGAAAAGGTTTTGCCAGAATCACCTGCATTGCTATATAGAGCATTAATAGCCCAATCTGCCCGTTGGCCCAAGAATACTAATGATATCAGTAAAGAAGAATGCGTTTCTACACTACGCCATATAGGATATGGTCTTCCAGATGTCGAACGTGCTACTCACAATGACGAGTATCGAATAACATTAGTAACACCGTCGACTATGGAACTTGGAGATGATGAAGCGCATATTTTTAAAGTTCCTATCCCGGAAGAATTATCTAGTGTTGGTGAGGATTATGATATTTTGGTTGAAGTCACCCTGTCTTATGCAGCGAATCCTCGTCGAACTCGGCGCTTCGTAAAAGGGTATTTATCAACATGGTTAGACTGGTGCTGTAGTCGAATCGGAGAGAATGCAGAAACATTTGCTCGTCGTATCTTTGAAACAGGCTCTATTATTGACGATGATGGAGATTTTAACTGGGTGCTCGGAGAGGCAACTAATCGAGGAGCAGCGGAGGGATATTCACGTAAAAATGGTACCCTTCAAAAGGATTGGTGTATAATCAAATCCAATCAATTGAGTGATGCATTTTGCATTGCAGTTCGTGGTCATAAAGGTTGGGGAGGCTTGTTTAAAGCAAAGTATTCATTAGCTGTTAGTTTTGAGGCTATCAATCAGGACATACCAATTTATGAACCGATACGTACTGAAATTGAATCCGTTATTGAAAGCAGTGAAATCGAGGTTGAAATGCAAGAGAATAAACAGTAATTCTTTTTGTAGACTATCTCTCAGCCTGATGTACTGAGAAAAGATATACTAACCGTCTACAGAATTATTATCCCCACGACCACAACGGTTTTGATTTTTCTTTGCTCCGCACTTTTGACGCAGTTTGATTAGATTTGACTAAATCTGCCTATTTGATTTTTAGCCTATTCTCTAGATTATGATACCTGTGCCGAAGAAGCAAAGACGGAAAGAGATAATGATGAAAGACCGCAGTTTGAGCCGCTCGTGGTAAATATTTAGGATTATGATACCATCTATGTCGGATATCCCATGTGGTGGTACACCCTGCCGATGATCATGTACACCTTCTTTGATACCTACAATTTCAGCGGAAAAACTATCATCCCCTTCAATACTCATGCCGGCAGCAGTGACGGCGGCACTTACCAGACGATAAGGGAATTTGAACCGGATGCAACTGTTAAGGACGGCTTGGCTATCAGCGGCGGCTCTGCATTTGACGGTAGCACCGAAGATGCCGTGAAAAGTTGGCTTGCAGGCCTGGAATAGAAAAATCCGTACCTGACAGGATCACTGTCGGTACGGAGGTTTCGAGAGGCTTTATAAACGATAATGTCTACCATTCCGACACACAGGGCGATATCCATTACAGCAGCTATATTCCCGAAAGCTACGACGGTACGGAAAAATATGCCTTGTTTGTGACACTTTCTGGTTGGGAGGGACTGTATTTTCAGGGTGTCGGTGCGAATATGGTAGAGGATTTCGGGACAGAAGCGATAAATCTTTAAATCGGAAGAGTAAGATCATACATCAACAGACAGCTACACAAAAGCCGTGCAGAATTATCCTCTGCACGGCTGACTTTTTCTTATTCTGACATTTACACCCTCTTTTATTTCTCTCTCCGTTAGTAGTAAAACAGTAGTAATGTCTATGTGTAACTGCAAAATGTTGAAACATTATGCCCCAGTTCAGCGGATAGTAAATCTTACCCCCGACTTCTGCCGTGGCAGATGAACATTACTTTTATCATAGATTTTTCCTTTCTCGGATTGCTGTAAAAGGGCATTAAATGCCGCATTATGCGAGGGTGTCGGGGTGGTGTTGCTGCTTTGACAGAGTTGGGCGAAAATTACAATTCTTTGCAAAATAGGGCAAATCAGGGAAGTCGTTAGTAGTAGAATAGTAGTAAAAACGGAGGGGTTTTACTACTAAGGAGGTTGCTGAGATAAATCGGAATTTCCCTTATACAAATACAATTAAAATGACACCGATTGTAAGTAAAACTATGCCAAGAATCAACTCGATCAGTCCTACACTTTTCGCATATTTTTCATCTTTTCGACCCGCCTTATAATCTGCACTAAAACCATTAATAAGATCATATTTCTTCTTAAAAAAGATGAAATATCCAAATAATAAGAACGCAAATCCCAGTATAATGGTAATTATTTTTACAACTAACATTTCTACATCCTCTTGAATTCTGTTTTACACCATTATACCATAAATTTGAACCTATAACAATCGCCGTAGGCGATTATAAAAAACAAATTTATTAAACGTTCGCTCAGGCGTCGGCAGAGAGGGCGTTTTAGACCATCGAAGCCGCTAACGCCGTGAGGTTATTATACCACACCCACCCCGCCCACGTCTGCCCTTTTTCGCATTTTTTGCAAAAGAAAAAGCCCAGCACGATGCGAGGCTTGTAATCAGTGTATTGTTTACAAGCAAATCTGATTGACTATTCATAAGTATCGGTGTATAATTTATTCAGGAACACATAACAGATTGTTTTTCAGAGCTTTCTGAACGACAAAGACATGATGTTCAACTGATATTTCCATTTTTGAGAGGGAGGAAAAAATACATGAAAAAGAAAACAATAATGGCAATGCCTGCGGCGTGTTTTATCGGTGTTGTCGCAATATGTGTGCTTGGTATCATTATCGGTTCATTCTGCGATTTCAGCATCAACAAAGCGCTGGCAAATAAAACGGATATAGGCTCGTTCTTTGCGACATACGGTTCTTATTTTTCCTATTGTCTTTATCCTGCTGCAGGTGCATGTCTTTTTGCGGGGCTGAGTGCAAAAGGAAAAGCCTATAAGCCGCTTGCATGGGTGCTGATGATTGTGGGATATTATATGGCTGTCTATTATTCCAACAGCTATAACGGAAAGGTTGTCCGCGCGCTGTTCGGTTATACCGCAGGAGAATCCTCTCCTCTGCTTTCTGTGCTGAGCTGGCTGTTTTGGGCTGTACTTTATGCATGGGTTCCTTTTGTTGTGATAAAGCTTGTTGACAAGAAGAATCCCGAAATGCTTATCGCAGTGGGTGCAGCGATCCTCGTTGCCGGTATATGTGCAGACAATGTAAATCAGTGGCTCAAGCAGGTAGGTTCCCGCCCGCGATACAAATACCTTATCACGCTTGACGATCCATCCTCAGAATACCGCAACTGGTGGCAGATGATACCGAATTTAGCAGGAAGTGACGATAACTTCAAAAGCTGGCCAAGCGGTAATATGACAATTGCCTGCATGATGTTCTCTTTGCCTATGTTGACAAATGTGTTCAAAAAGAAAAGTGTAGCAATGAATACAGTCGCATTTATACTTGCTGCGGCTTTTGTGGTTGTCTACGGCTACAATCGTATCCATATGACCAATCATTTCCTGAGTGATGTATGCTTCGGCACATTGATAACATACCTTATTTTTTCTTTGATAAGCCAGGCGTTTATCCGTGCTGCTGAAAGCAAGACGCTGAGCAGTTCTTCTGCGAATGTACCGCAGAAAAAAGATGCAAAGAAAAGGAAATAACAACTGTTAAGAAAAATGCATTATTGCCGGAGATATCCACCTCCATTATTGATTCAACTCTCTATATATGCTATAGCGTAATACCGCCCCACGCAGTCAGATCACATGACTGCGTGGTTTTTCGCTTGCAAAATGAGCAGGCGTATACTATACAGTTATTTCTATCTGATTGCCTTCGTTTACTATAATGCAGCTCTCATAATATCCATCACCGGTTGTACGGGGACCGCTGATAACTTCATAACCATCGGCTTTTAGTATAGTTGTTAATTCCTCTACTTTTTCCTTACTCCCCACACTAAAGGCAACATGAATAAACCCGGTACGATTGATAGATTTCTCTAAGGCTGTCATTGCCGGCTTATTCATTATTTCCAATCTGGCTCCATCGTCAAAAGAAATAAAGTAAGAACGGAAGTCAGTTTTTATATTGTGATACATTTTGTTTGCTTTTCCGTTCAGGTATTTGACAAAGAATTCCTTTGCTTGTTCCAAATCATTTACATACATCGCTATGTGTTCGATTTTCATTTGTATTCACCATTAGTTTCTGTTTATCCTATTATATCACATTCGTTACACACACGGCTACCTTTTTTCGCAATTTATAAAAGAAAAAAGCCCCGGCAAAGCATAACACCATATTGGTGCCGTACTCTGCCGGGGTTCATTATCTTTATTCATACAGTCCGGAACAAAAGCTCTGTTTCCTGCGGCTGTTTCTCGATTTCCTTCCTTGCAAGTTCAAGCGCTTCTATCCGCTTGAGTTCATCTGCCGCTTCTTCAAGACCGAGGTGAGTATATACGTTCATCGTTACGCCAATATCGCTGTGTCCCATCAGATATTGCAGCGTTTTCGGATTCATGCCCGCCCGCGCCTGATTGCTGCAATAGGTATGTCGGCAGACATGAGGCGTTATGTTCGGCATCTGTATCTTGTAAATGCTGTTGTAACGGTCAACCATATTATTAAAACGGTGCTCCCAGTGCATAGCGACAAGTGGCATACCTTTATCGTCATAGAACAGAAAACCTCCATAACCGTCAATGAGTTTTTCAACAGCCGGTACTTCTCTGTCCTCGATTATCGCAGCAAAGCACCTCGCAACGTCCTCATTGATCGGCAGTTTTCTTTTGCCTGCATCAGTTTTTGTGGATTCAACATAGTACTTCATATCCGATGTGCGCTCAAGCTGATGGTCGATATTGATCACCCTGTTTTCCAGATCAATATCATTAAGCGTCAATCCGCAGAACTCCGATATTCTCATACCCGTATGGAACAGGATGTAAACCACCTCATAATATTTGCAGTAACAGTTGTCATCATGTACGAATTTCAGGAACTGTCGCATTTGCTCACGGCTTATCGCTTCTCGTGTAACGCTATCGTTCACCACAACACCCGCAAGCTGAAAACCGAAAGGATTTTTATTCAGGATGTCGTCATCAACAGCCATTTGAAAGGCAGGACGAAGCACTCCCCTCACTGTTTTAACGGTGCTGTACCCTTTTCCGGCATCCTGCAGCCTGATAAGAAACAGCTTTGCATCAGAGGTTCTGATATGACGGATTTTTCTTTCAGCAAAATCCTCTTGTTTCAAAAGGTTTTTCACAAAGCTGTAATTTGATTTTGTGCTTGGCTTCACTCCTGTTTTTGTTGAAAGATAACGCTCCACAAGATCCATTACTGTCAGATTTTTCTGCATAATATTCATCTGAGCATTAAGGTCGTAACCGATCTGCTTTTCAAGTTCCCTCAGAGACAAACACGGCTTTTTTCCTGCCGGGAGTCTGTCTGTCGGCTCCAGTTTCCAGCTATAAACGAATTTTGCTTTGCCGTTCACATAATATTTGAATTGATATTTCCCGTCAGCCCTGATGGATTCCCCTGCACGAAGAACCCTGCGTTTTGAGTCTCTTCGCAGATTTCCTCTGATACCCATTATCTGCACCTCCTGAGTTCCGGGTGAGCATTCAGATATTTTTCAAAGCCAGCTTTAATAATCAGCTTTCTACTGCCGTAAAGAACGACAAAGCTGTGTTTCTTATTCTCACTCAACAGGCTGTAAAACTTCCTTCTACTCAGTCCAAAATATTCGATCGTTTCTGTCGGATTTAAAATATCCTTGCTTTCAGGTGTCGCTCTCTTCATTGATTTTTACCTCACTTTCTGCCGTCCGGCGTAATCTATATATCCCTCAAAAGGCAGAAAATATCAACTACTTACGGCAAACAAAAGAAAACTATATCGTAGAAGTTTTGCAGATAAATTCCTCGAATTTTGTTCTTATTATCAGATAACGATTCCCGCAGAATACGGAAAAACCGCCGAGATTATCCTCGGCAAGACGGCGCATTTTCTTTGTGCCGATGTTGAAATATGTTCCGGCCTCTTTGATGCTGAGAAGATATTTTTCACTGATAGAAACCTCTTTATCGTTTTTTCTGACCTCATTCATAAAGCATACCTCCGTTAAAAATATTCAGCAGACACCCATGCAAAAGTAATGAGTGTCTGCCTTATTCGTATTACTGATCTCATCTGCATTTACACCTAAAGGAAGATAACCGTATAATTCGTTTCTGGCTATGTATTTCTCACCGATAACCCTGAAAAGTCGCTCTCTGTCCATA
>CACWVH010000099.1 GCA_902764235.1 uncultured Ruminococcus sp. | reverse complement strand
TATAGAGCGAAGTGCTGTACCTGCCTGTGAGGATTTGATACCCGCATTGCCCATAAGACCGATTGCTTCGGCAGTATCTTCTGCGGAAAATCCTAATGCACCTGCTATAGGCGCACAGTATTTGAACGTTTCGCCCATCATAGATACATTGGTGTTTGCGTTGGAACTTGCTGCCGCCAGAATATCAGCAAAATGTCCTGAATCATCGGCGGATAATCCAAAGGCTGTAAGTGCGTCTGTAACAATGTCAGATGTGGTCGCCAAATCCTCCCCGGATGCAGCCGCAAGGTTCATTATACCCTCAATACCACCGAGCATATCCTCAGTTTTCCAGCCAGCCATTGCCATATACTCGAAGGCGGACGCAGCCTCGGTTGCTGAAAATTTTGTCTTTGCACCCATCTCACGAGCCTTTGCACGGAGAGCATCAAAGTCTTTTCCGGTCGCACCGGACACAGCCGCCACTTCACTCATGGCCGAGTCAAAATCAGCGGCGGTCTTTACTGCTGCCGTTCCCAGTCCGGTAATTGCGATAGTTGCAGGCAGCATTTTCTGACCTACATTCGAGATATTGTTGCCGAGTGTTTTCAGCTTTTCGCCCTTTGCAGCTATCTTCTGAACAGACGTTGCAGACTGGTTTGCGGCTGTTTCGAGCTTCTTTAATTCCTGCTCTGTTTCCACAATTTCACGCTGCAAGGCATCATACTGTTCTTTGGAGATATCCCCGGCAGCGAGTGCTTTATCAGCCTGCTCGGCGGCAGTTTTCAGCGTTTCAAGTCTTTGTTTGGTCTGACCTACTGCGTCACCGAGCAGCCTATGTTTCTGTGCCAAAAGCTCTGTGTTTCCGGGGTCGAGCTTGAGCAGCTTATTGACATCCCGAAGCTGTGTCTGGGTGCTTTTTATGGAGCTATCAACATTTTTCAGAGCTTTTGAAAGCTTAGTGGTATCGCCACCGATCTCGACTGTGATACCTTTTATTCTGTTAGCCATCGGGTGTCACTTCCTTCCGTAAAATAGTTTATGTATTTACCGCTAATCGTTTTTCAGCTGTGTCGCAGTAAGCGGCAGAAATATCTATTCCGATATAACGGCGATCAATCTTTTTCGCCGCAGCCGTTGTTGTCCCTGCACCATTGAACGGGTCTAACACTATGTCATTTTTATAGCTGAATAGTTTTAATACCCGTTCAGCCAAATGTTCTGGAAACATTGCCGGATGTCCATATTCTTTCATTTTCGTTTCAGGCAGGATATTCCATTTTGCCGTAACCCAAGATTTGAATTCCTCGGCAGTAATATCCGCATCAGCGGAATTGCCGGATTTTTTCAGACTGCCCTTGCAGTAAACTTCAAGAAACTCCCATGTATATTTCAGATACGGACTGGATGGGCTTTTCCAGCTGCCGAAGAAACTTACCCTGCAATTATGATGATTCTTTTCCCACAGAATTTCTCCCTTCCACATCATCTTCTGCTTCATAAAGAAATTGGTGATAATGTGGTGTGTAGGTATGCCGTCAGAATAAAGTGGCTGAATATTTATAATGAATCGTCCGCCATATTTTAGCACACGGATACATTCTTTAAATATAGCAAACAGCTTTTTGAAATAATCATCCCAGCTTACCGTATCATCATTCATATCATAGTCCAAGCCAAAGTTATATGGTGGGGAAGTGAATATGATATCGATGCAGTTGTCAGGAAGTTTTTTCAGCACTTCCAGACAATCCGCACATATTATTTTGTTCTCATATTCAGTCGGCACAGAGTTATTATCATACCGAAAAGAATGACCGGCGGCATAATAATATTTACCACGGCACAGTTCATTTTCTTTTCGCTCTGCCGCTTTTATTTTATCTGCCATTGGATTTTCACCTCTCTTTTGCACTAAAAGGCATCCATATCGGATTGCGTTCCGATTTCAGAATACCCGCTATAATCATCATTTCTGCTTTCGATAAACATGTCGTTAACCAAACCGATCGTAAGCAAATCAAGATCACGGATAGATAAGCCAAGCTGTACACATCGGAGCAAAAACAAGGGAGTTGTCATTTCCCGGTCAGTTGGTCTAAGTTTTTTTTAGACTGTACAGTTGTCTGAACATTCAGTCCCCACAGTTCTATCAGCTTAGGCAGAACCTGATAAATGGAAAATGTGTTGAAGTTATCAAGCCATTCCTCCGGGGTATCAGGTATAGATGAATCGGCATGTTTAGCCATAATAAAAGCTATATTTTCAAACATCTCCAAAGAGAATAGATCAAGATTGCTGCTACCTTCATTCTGATTTCCGAGAGATTTTTCAAGAGCCGCAAGATCACGATAAATATCCCTGTGAAATCTCATTCTGTATATTCTCGGAATGGCGGCGGATGCTCGGAATTTCACCTGCTGTCCGTCAATCTCTATTGTCTGTGTCATGCTCATTCGTCACACCCCCTCAGTCCAGCATAGCGGCGGAAAGCATATCCTGAGTGCCAATAACAGCATTAGGCATATAAACCTCGCTGTACCAATTCAGGTAAACGGCATCGTTGGTGTCATCACCTGTTTTTGCCTTTACACAGCCATTAGGCAGAGGCTTTGCCTTGATGGTGATTTTCTCAACCTGTACTTCTGCTTCCTCTTCATTCGTCTTTGATTCGATACTCGGACGGCTTGCAGAGCAGTTATACATGACATGACGTATCTTGTGGATATCTCCGTCAAATTCAAAAAGCAAAGCGAAATTGACCGCCTCGACCTTTGAGTTTTCTATAAGAACACCATTGCTGTCAAGTTCTTCCTTAAGGATCTCTGTTCGGAAATCCTCCGGTATCAAGGCCAGCTCCAGATCTCCGTCATATCCCATATTGTTGCTGATGGTGTAATAGGCATACCCATCTGCATAGAAGTTTGACGGTTCACCGTTTGCATCCAATCCGATAGATACAGCACCCGGCATCGGCTTAGGCCTATCATAGCTTATAACACCGTTTTCATCGGTATGCTGTACGGCATAATGCACGTTGCAGATATTGAATTTGACCTTATTCTTTTTCTTCGGCATTGCAAATTCCCCCAATCGCATAAGAATACATCACCTCATAGAGCTTTTCGCTGTCGATCCACACCTCGGATTTATTGTAGAAAATATTGTGCCTGTCAAGGACATCTTCCACTTTCAGTTCAAGCTCCGTGTTTTTATAATCGGTGTACAGTTCGATATGCACATCGTTTATTTTGTAGTAGACCTTGCCGTCTGCTGCGAAGTTATCACTACCCGGCAGGAGATAACAAATAAAAGGCGGATTTGGTGACTCGCCCTCCACAAAGTGATCGTAAGCGTAGGGCAGTCCGATCTCGTTCATAATTGATAAAAGCTCATCCATAACATCACCCCTTCAATGCTTTTTCTATTGCCTTTTCAAGTGCGTTGATGCCGTTTTCTTCCGCAGGTGCGATATGCGGCTGGGCTTTGGTTCTGCCGCCGCCACGCTTGGCATGACCGAACTCCAAAAGGTGAGCCAACTGATAACGGTTTTTTGAATGTACCGTTACTTCAAGCTTTTCAGCAGATTCCCTTGTTGTCTTTACAGCCCAGCTTTTCGCATAAGCTCCTGTGTCCTTCGGAGCAGTAGATTGTATTTCTTTACGCACATCGTTTCCTGCTTTTTTAACGGCTTTCTTCATATCAGAGGTGGCTAACTTTGAGTATTCCGTCAGCCCCTTCATAACTTCCTCGGCAAGGTCATCTATTTTTACTGTTTTGCTCACGCTATCGCCTTGCCTTCCTGCACCTGAATTTAATGCCCTTCTTTTTGTAGTTCATGTGATCGATTGCGATAATATCGTAAATCTCGTTTTTGAACATAATGCGGTAGCCTGTGGTGCTGACAGTCGCCGTCATGGCACACCAACGAACGGTAAAGGTAACATCTGTATTCTCAACAGTTGTTCCCACAACGGCCGTTTCCTTGCCGCTTTCACCGCCTACAGTCGCATAGCAGGAGAATTCATCATTCCAGCTGCTCATGTGGTTGCCGATTCGGTCGGTAAGAATTACATTTCGCTGAAAGGTTATTCTCTCATTCATAAGTGCTATTTGCATCAGAATTCCTCCTTCCTGCTGCCGAAAAGCAAGGCTCTGAGGGAAATTGTCAGAGCCTTGTAATCGGCTTCTTCTCTGTGTTCGTAAAAATAGGCGATGGCATATAGCACCGCTATTTTTGAATTTTTTGCTGTCTTTAATATCGTTCTGTCCTCAGTGCGGAGAATGTCAAGACAGAGCGCCTCCGCAGCAGAGATGTAGCTGCGGATAAGCGAATCGTCCTCGTTATGATCCACACGAAGAAAGTTTTTTACTTCTTTGAAGGATACAGTCATGCGATCACCTCATCAGGGCTTAGTAACTTTTCCGGTCGTGCCGATCTTGAGAATCTGTACTGCTTCCGGCAGAACAAGCTTTCCGTCAACACGTTCTTTCGCAACAAATCCGACCATATCATTTCCGGCAAAAAGCTCAGTCAGTTTTTTAAAGGAACGAGTACCTCTGTCACCGATATTGTAGTAACTATAATCGCCGAAGGAGATCATATTTGTGGGAGCGTACTCGGAAGTATAAACAGGATAACCTGCCAGTCTTTCCGGCTCGCCATCCTTAAAGGACTGCTGCCACAGATACTGACCCTCTGAATCCTTAAGGGTGCGGACAGTAGCCAGAATCTTATCATTCATAATGAAAGCCGCCTTTTTACGATAAGGACGCTTGAGGGCATAAACAAGATTGATGATATCGTCACCCTTGAGAGTGGTAGTCGTACCGGAAATAACACCGCCGCCTGTTGCCGCAAAAATACCTGTCGGCTTACCTCTGCCGTTGCCGTTAAGGAAAGCATCTTCTTCGGCATTTGCGAGAGCCTTGCCAAACTGGGTAATGATATAGTTTTCAAGTCCGAAAGAGTTATCGTAAAGAAGCTCCTCCGTGACCTTGATAGCAACATGAAGCTTATGCGCATCGAGGAGTATCTGGTCAAAGGTCGCATCACCCCATACAAGAGGTTCGCCCTCATCAATCCACGATGCCGCAGGTTTGGTCGCCGCCACATTGATCTTATGATCGCCGCTGGTCTTTATCTTCGTACCGAGGGTACGCATGATGTTTTCGCCGTTCAGCACATCGATTATTCTCTTGTCGTATTCCTCCGGAACAAGATAACCGCCATCAGCATCCGAACCCTCACGAAGAACATTTGATACATCAGAAAAATTACTGCGGAGCGCACCTAGCATTGCTTTTCTGTATTCCTCGCTTGCTCTGCCTGTGCCGCCTATTTCGCCCCTAAACGGCTTACTTGTCAGTGGTGTATTTATCGGCTTGTTCAGTTCCTGCTCCATAGCATCCTCACGCTGCATACGGCTGATCTCATGAGAAATGTCCTGTATTTCCTTTTCCATCTGCTCGTATTCCGCATAGTTGGTATCATTCAGAACACCGTTTTCATTCTTGTGGGCAGCCGCAAAAGCACGGGCTGCCTCAATAGCCTTATTCCTTTTTTCGATCATCTGCATAATAGTCATGGTAAAAATCCTCCTCATTTCATAAGTTCATTTACTCTGCTCTGAACAGCAGAATAGTTATAGCCTGCGGCGGTCAGTCTGTTCATACGGTCCTCACCGTTGCCCCACTTACCCTGAATAACCTCACGAGCAAGGGTTTCTACAGACTTCTTCTGTGTTGAGCCGGACATCAGTTCATTGACCCTGTTCTGCACGACGGAATAATCATATCCGGCAACGGTCAGCTTTGCCTTACGCTCATCTCCGGCAGACCATTTTCCTGCGATTACTTCCTTCGCAAGCTCATCAACAGTTTTCTTTGCGATGCTTGTTTTGTTTGCAGTTGTCCCTGTTGAAGTATTTTCCTTCCACTTGGGTCTGAAAAACGCATATACACTGCTGTCATTCAGATACCTTGTCTTGCGTTTGAAAGTGGAATTGCAAGCCCAGTTATCACCCCAGCCCTCAACATTTCCTTCAAGGGTAGTCAGCGTGTTACCGCTTACCGCCTCCACAATTCCCACATGAGAAGCGGAATACTTGTCAATGGGATTAAGGCTCGAATAACGGAACATAATAATATCACCCGGCTGTACTGCCTGTGAATATTTCAGAAACCACGTACCGTATTTGCCGTCACCGTACCTGCCTTCATCGGATGCAAAGGAATGCACACCGCTTGTATACTTACCTATGAAGCCGCAATCCTTCATGATAGCGGACACCGCAAAGGCGCACCAGTCATACACGGCATCAAGAGCAAGTTTTGTTTTGCAGACATAATAACCGTCTTTGCCAATATAGCTTCTCGCAGTATTCAAGAATTTCTCTCTGTCAGTCATAGTCAGATTCCTCCCTTATGTAAATTTTTGAATTGTATCCAGACGGTCAAATATCTCAGCGACAGAATGACCGTTATCTGCCTTTTTCTTTGTCAGCTTGTTCAGCAGACTTACATTGACAGCCTTTCGGGAAAACAAAAAAGAGGTAGCATTCTTCTGCTCCTCTTCATCCTCTTTTGGTGTATTTTTTTGATTGGTTTCGTCATCTTCCTGCTCATCTTCTTCAGCAGACTTATCGTTTTTCTTTCCGAAGATATCATCTGCAAAACCAAGCTCCACAGCCTTATGTGCCGACATCCACGTTTCCGCTTCCATCAGCTTTGAGAGCTTTGCACGGGACAAGCCTGTTTTCATTTGATAGGCGTTGATGATGCTTTCCTTTACTTCAGCAAGCATATCGATTGCTTTCTGCATCTCGTTATGATCACCGAATGCTATCGTCGCCGGATTATGGATCATCATCATTGAAGCAGGAGACATCAGAACTGTATCTCCCGACATAGCAATAACAGATGCTGCACTCGCTGCGATTGCATCTATTTTCACAGTGACCTTGCCGGGATATTCGGACAACATATTGTATATCTGTGCTGCTGCCACACAATCACCGCCCGGAGAATTGATGTAAACCGTAATGTCACCGCCGCCCGAAAGCAGCTCGTCTTTGAACATCTTAGGTGTCACATCGTCATCGTACCATGATTCGCTGGCTATAGTTCCACGCAGTTCAAGCACCCTCTCCGTGCTCTCGGTGTTATCCTGATTGATAACCTTTTGCTTTTTCCATTTCCAGAATTTATTCATATTCAGCCTCCTTCTGATATGCCTTTGTTGTAAGCTGCTCCTGCCTGATTCAGGGGCAGCATATTGCCGTTGATGAGGTACAGGTTGCCGCCCTCCTCATCGGGTATCATATCCTGATTTTCTAAGGCACGGATATCATTTGCCGACATCCAGCCGTTTTGCCTTGCTGTTGCATAACCATTCATTCTGCTCTGATAGTCACCGCGCAACAGACCGTCAACATTGAATTTAAAAAATAACTGCCGCTTTTCATCGTCATTAAAGACACACCGTGAAAGACTCTGCTCCCATCTTGTCACCCAGGGTGCAAGCGTGTATTTGACGAATTCCAGCGACATATTTTCAATATTGGAAAAGGTGCTTCTCTCCAGATCACCGACCATGTGCGGAGGCACACGGAATATACGGGCTATTTCATCTATCTGAAATTTTCTTGTTTCCAGGAATTGTGCTTCATTCGGAGAAATAGAAATAGGGGTATATTTCATGCCCTCCTCCAAAATTGCGACTTTGTGGTTATTCTCACCACCAAAGCCCTTATTCCAGCTTTCACGCACACGCTCCGGTTCTTTTACTGTTCCCGGATATTCAAGAATACCGCTTGGTGTTGCACCGTTTGCGAAGAATTTACTTCCGTATTCTTCTGTTGCTATGGCAAGTCCTATCGCATTCTTTGCCATAGCAATGGGGCTGTAGCCGATAAGACCATCAAAGCCCAATCCGGGAATATGCAGCACTTCACTCGGTGACAGCTTTACCGTAGAGCCTTTATTGATTGGTGCATCCTCCTGACTGACCATGTATTCATACACAATGTCGCCGTGTTCGTCACGGTCAACATTCATTCTGTCGGGCATCAGAGGGTACAAGGCAAGAACCTCGCCCTTGCCGTTG
>CACWVH010000098.1 GCA_902764235.1 uncultured Ruminococcus sp. | reverse complement strand
ATGACTGATAATAATTCAAGGAGAAAAAATGTCTGACAGAAAAAATACAAGGATAAACGATGATATTCCGCTTCTCAGACCCGATATGCTGACAATGGAATATATAAATGTGCTGAAGCATGATATTCTGAAAAAAGAAATATTCCGTGTCGTCATCTCGTGGGCGGTTCTTGCACTGGCTGCTGTTAAGGTCATAGAATATCAGGATATGATAAATATGGTTATCGGGGATTATTATTATGCTTTGTATTTAATTGCTGCTGTCGGGCTTTTTGTACTGCTGTTTGTCGTGTACAGGCTGCGTCTTATGAGGGGCGACGAAAAAGAATACGGCTTTGTGGACGGAGCAGTGATAAGCAGCCGGAAAAAGTCTTTCAGCCTGCTTTCAGGAATAGATTTCCGTCAGGAATATATCGACATTATGAGCGATTACGGAAATATATACAGGGATATACCTGTTTTCTGGCATTACCTGATTTTTCTGTCAAAGGATGTTTCAAAAATTTTCAGCGTAAGACTTATGCCCGGCGACAGCGTCAGGATCATCAGGATAAACAGAAAAATGATCTATGCGGTTGATCTGAGGCATGAATTCGTGCCAGCAAAAAGAAAAAATAAGGATCAGCCCTGATACAGCAGACTGAATTCACAATATTTCGCACTCTGCGGAGTGTAACCTAAGGTGGCGGGTTTCACCTTCTGGTTCGGTCGGTGCTGCATATGTCCACTGCCTGAACAGAATGAAAACCTTACATCAACTTCACTGATTCAGGTTAAAATTTTTAAAGTTTAGGTCCAGCCTTTTCAAAGGCTGACAGGGGGTCCAGGGGGGCAGCGCCCACCTGGTGCCGGATGAGAAGGAAAGAAAGGAAAATAATATGGAAAAGAAAAGTGCATTTACAGCGATAGTCGGCAGACCGAATGTAGGAAAGTCCTCGCTTCTGAATTATATGCTAAAGCAGAAAATAGCGATAGTATCCTCAAAGCCGCAGACGACCCGTACAAGAATAATGGGAGTTCTGACAGAAAAGGATACACAGCTTGTATTTATAGATACTCCCGGACTTCATAAGCCGAAAAACAGTCTTGATAAATATATGCTTCGCTCTGTAAATGAGTCTGTCGCAGGAGTTGACGCTTGTCTGCTCGTTGTTGAGGCAGGAAAAAAGATCACGGAGGGAGAGAGAGTATTTGCAGAAAAATTCAGGGCACTTGACCTCCCTGCCGTACTTGCCATAAATAAGATAGATACAATAAAGGAAAAGTCAGAGCTTGCGCCTCAGATTGCGGAGATGTCGGAGCTTTATGACTTTTCAGCGGTCGTTCCGTGCTCCGCACAGACAGGCGAGGGAGTTGAAGAGCTGAAATCAGAGCTGAGAGCGCTTTCCTCTGAGGGAGGCTTCATGTTTGATGAGGATACTCTCACAGACCAGCCGGAAAGAGTCCTTGCATCGGAAATAATAAGAGAAAAGCTTCTTCGTTTGCTTGATAAGGAAATTCCGCATGGCGCTGCGGTTTTCACAGAACGGATGAAGGAACGTGAAAATGCAGAGATAATAGATATAGACGCAGTAATATATTGCGAAAGACAATCTCATAAGGGAATCATTATCGGAAAAGGCGGAGCTATGCTGAAAAAGATCGGCACATATGCAAGGCAGGATATGGAAAAATTCTTTGGCTGCAAGGTTAACCTCAAGCTCTGGGTAAAGGTCAGGGAGGACTGGAGAAACAGAGAGAATATTCTCAGAAGTCTTGGATATGATAATAATGATTTTGATAGCTGACGGTTCTGCTTTTGATGAAGCTCAGGATAAATGCTGACAGTAAATATCATAAAGACAGGGGTGCTGCGGTATGGAATACGGATATTCAATATTAATGTTTGCATTTTCAGGCTCTGTTCTTTTGTATGCCGGGCTGATCGCAATGGGCAATTATGATCTGATAAGAAGGCTCAGAGCTGCAAAGGTCAGGGATAAGAAGGAATATGCAAAACGCTTTGCACGGGTGCTTGCCCTTGTATCGCTTTCGCCGTTTCTCAGCGGAATTGTGGGTCTTTTAGGAGATACAGACCGGATGATACTGCCTGCCGGAGCGGTGCTTGTTGTCAGCTTTATAATTCTTCTGGCAATAGGAACAAGAATTATGAAAAAATAGACGGTTTATAGGTTTATTCAAATAGCGGCAATAATTTTCCGCATATCGGGGTATAATAATCATATATTATAGCAGACGATATAGGGGAAACACTGATTATTCATTAATCAGTGTTTGGGGTGTGGGGCGAAGACCCACGTATAGCCACTTCTGACTTGCTTCAAACTTCAAAATGATATTTATTCAGTGTTTCCTAAGTATTACGGAAGGGATGGCAGCTATGAATGAACTGAACGCATGGAACAGGTTTTGCAATACCGGAAGCATACAGGACTATCTTGCATACAAACAGGCGTCAGGAAGTGCAGGGAGTATTAAAGGTGGGGAATTGAAAAATGAAGCTGAATACGGAGGGGATCGTTCTTTCAGAGCAGAAGCTGACAGGGGGAAAATGTCTGCTGACAATTCTTACACGTAATAACGGTATTCTCCGCTGCTTTGCAAAGGATGCAAAAAAAAGCTCAGACAAATACGGTGCGGCAACAAGTCTTTTCTGCTATTCAAATATGTCAATATTTGAAGGTAGGAAAAGCAATAACCTTGATGATGCGGTATCAAAGGTGTTATTCTATAATATAATGTTTGATATAGAAAAGCTTGCCCTTGCACAGTATTTTGCAGAGCTTGCCATACAGGTCATACCGGAGGGTGCAGGTGATCCGGAATATCTGAGTCTTATGCTCAATTCGCTCTATCTGCTTCATAATGATAAAAAGCACGAGCTGGCGGTAAAGGCTGTGTTTGAGCTGAGACTGATAGCACTCTCCGGCTTCATGCCCGATATTGTGGGGTGCAGAGGCTGCGGATTGTATGAGGACGATGTGTTTTATTTTGATATGGATAACTCATGCCTGTGGTGTAAAAACTGTGTGAGAAACAATAATGCGAAAGCAATAAATAAAAATGTACTTAATGCTGTAAGGACGGCTTTTCTTGCTGAGCCAAAAAAAATATTTTCCTTTCAGATATCACAGAAGGACACATATCTTCTTGCAGATCTTGCAGAGCTGTATACCCTGAAAATAACCGACAGGAGCTTTAAAACCCTTGATTATTATAAAAAGATAAAATATAATTCAGATAATACAGCAGCGGCAGCGGAAAACGTAAGCGGAAAAAAAGATGAAAATAATGAAGCTTAGGGAAATGATGATTAGTCGTTTCTCTGATACCTGAATCCGTGAAGCTGGTTGTAAGCCTACTGTTTTTTATTCTTTCCAGGCGGCAATCCGCCGCCTGCCGCCGTTCCCAAATGTCTCCCCCTTCCCATTGGGAAGGGGGACGGGGGGATGGGAGAGATAAGCTGCACCTTATGGGTGAACAACCAAATAACCTGAAATGCATAAAACGGCGCATCATTTCTGGAATTTTCAGAGCACCAAAAAATGGGTATCACGGATTCAGGTGATATTAATGTAAAAAAGGAACAGGAATAATATGGATAAAAATTTAAAAGCAATAGAATTTGATAAAATACTTGAAAAACTGTCTCAGCACGCTTCTTTTGAGGCTTCAAAGGAGCTTGCTTTGACACTTGAGCCTTCATGCGGCTTATATGAAGCAAAAACACTTTTGCAGGAAACCTATGATGCACACAGTCTTTCCGGCAGGTTCGGAACACCTGCCTTCGGCAATCTGCATGATATGTCCGGCTCTCTTTCAAGGGCAGCAGCAGGCGCAGTCCTGACGACCCTTGAGCTGCTCAGGATAGCTTCTCTTCTTCATACGATCAGAACAGTGACCGAGTGGAGGGGACGCTGTGCAAATATTGAAACAGTGCTTGATCTGCGCTTCAATGCACTTGTGCCGAATAAATATCTTGAAACAAAAATAAACTCATGCATACTTTCTGAGGAGGAAATTGCAGATAATGCTTCTCCTGCACTTCTTGCGATAAGAAAGAAAATAGCCGCTGCCTCTGCTAAGATCAGAGAGCGGCTTGAAAAAATCGTTCATTCAACCTCAATGCAGAAATATCTTCAGGACAGTATCATCACAATGAGAAGCGGACGCTTTGTAATACCGGTAAAATCCGAATTACGGTCAAATGTACCGGGTCTTGTACATGATACCTCTGCAAGCGGCTCGACTGTGTTCATCGAGCCTATGGGAGTTGTTGAGGCTAACAATGATATACGTGTGCTTCAGTCAAAGGAGCAGGCGGAGATCGAGAGGATACTCGCCGAGCTTTCCGCAGAAGCCGGAGCCTACGGGGATAATATCAAGGACAGCTACCGTATACTTACCGAGCTTGATCTTATCTTTGCAAAGGCAAATCTTGCATATTCTATGAAGGCAAGCCTGCCTGTGATGAATGATGAGGGAAGGATCGTACTTAAAAAGGCAAGACATCCGCTTATAGCTGCCGATAAGGTGGTGGCAGCTGACGTTGAGCTTGGGGTCAGCTTCGATACGCTGGTGATAACAGGTCCGAATACGGGAGGTAAAACTGTTTCGCTGAAAACAATAGGACTTCTTTCTGCAATGGCAATGTGCGGACTTATGATACCGGCAGGAGATAACAGCGAGCTTTCAGTTTTTGATAAAATACTTGTGGATATCGGAGATGAGCAGAGCATTGAACAGTCGCTGTCAACCTTCTCGGCTCATATGACAAATATTATAGGTATAATGGAAAAGGCAGATGAAAAAAGTCTGATACTTATAGATGAGCTTGGCGCAGGAACAGACCCGGTTGAGGGTGCTGCCCTTGCAGTTGCGATACTTGAGCAGCTCAGAAGCAAAGGCTCAAGAATAGCTTCCACTACTCATTATGCGGAGCTGAAAAGCTTTGCTCTTGATACAAGGGGAGTTGAAAACGGCTGCTGCGAATTTGATGTTGCAACGCTCAGACCGACATACAGACTTCTCATAGGTATGCCCGGAAGATCAAATGCATTCGCAATTTCCGAGCGTCTCGGAATGGACAAATATACCGTTCAGAGAGCGCAGGAGCTTGTTTCAGCCGAAAATACAAAATTTGAAAGCATAGTAAAGCGCCTTGAAGAAAACCGCAGCGAGCTTGAGGAAAAGATCAGGGAGGCTGACGATCTCCGCAGACAGGCAGAGGCTGAGCTTGAAAAAGCAAAGGAGACTCTTGAGCAGGCGGAAAAGGATAAGAATAACGAGCTTGAGCTTGCAAGGGCGCAGGCAGAAAGCATAATATCCAAGGCAAGAACTCAGGTTTACAGTGTACTTGATGAGATAGAGGCTATCAGAAAGAAAAAAGAGATCACTGCGGAAGAAAAAAGCAAGCTGCGTTCAGATATCAGGAATATGGAAAATTCGGCTGACCCGGTGGACAACAGGAGCAATGAGGATTATGTGCTTCCCCGTGCGCTTGTCAAGGGCGACCGTGTGCTTATCTTTGATATTGATAAGGAGGGTACTGTCCTTGAAACAGGAAAGGACAGTGTTCTCGTTCAGACAGGAATAATCAAAACAAGAGTCAGACTTGATAATATCCGGCTTCTCAAGCAGGAAAAGGTAAAGACCCCGAAGCGCAGCTCCACAAGAACCGTACGTCGGGATACAAGACAGAGCGCAGTTACCGAGGTCGATGTCAGGGGGCAGAATTCGATAGATGCTGTTATTGATGTTGACAGGGCTATCGACAGTGCGGTAATGCAGGGACTGCATCAGCTGACGATAATTCACGGAAAGGGAACAGGCGTTCTCCGTACCGAAATACAGAAGCATCTCAAAAAGCATCCGAACATACGCAGCTTCCGTCTCGGCACCTTTGGCGAGGGAGAAGCCGGAGTTACGATCGCAGAGTTGAAATAAGCTTTGAAAAAATGGCAACCGCAATCCCATTGGCTTTAGACAATGGGTAGTTCACAAGGGGAGAGAATTATGAGCAGGAAAAAAAGGGGTCCTCTGAGAGTGATACTTTCAGCTGTCGCTCTGCTTATTGCCGCAGCAGTGATTTTTGCTGCAATAGCAGCTTATCTGGCATTGCAGGATAATATTGAGGATAAATATACTCTGACTCAGCGTGACGAGGGTATTGCAATGGAGATCCTCAAGGGCGGAGCTGTCGGCAAGGAGTTTGAGCTGAGTCAGGATATGATAAATACCTTTGCAAATGATAAGCTTTGCAAAGAGCCTGACGGCAGCAGCTCCTGCCTTGATAAGCTGATGGTTTATTTCAGTGAGGATGCCCCGGCAGAAATATATGCCCACGTGTATTATAAGGGTCATCCCCTGGCAGTACGCTGTAAGGCAATGTATGATATTGATGAAAGCACAAGCGAGGTCAGCGCAAAGATATATGACGCATATGTAGGTGAGCTGAAGCTTCCTGATACTATTCTTGACCTTCTGCTTCAAAAGATATTTGAAAACAATGAACATATCCACTGTATCAATTCCGGCGGAAACAATATCAGCTTCCATGCAGATTATACCTTTGATATCAGGAATACAAACGGGATAACGGTAAGGCTTCTGTCGGCGGAAACAAAGGACGGGGCTGTACTATGCAGGACGAATAATATCACAGGAGAAGCCCTGAAGGCAGCTGTCGAATATATTACCTCAGAAGAGGGAAGCGAGGCGGTAAAGGGACTGTTCGGTAAAATAGGCGACAAGCTCGGAGAGCTGAGGGATAAGCTGACGGGCTGAGCATTTACTAAAGACAAAGAGAAAACAAGTAAACAGACAGACCGGCGGAGAATTCATCCGCCGGTCTGTTTTCATACTATTTTTTGATAGAAAGCAGACTACTTTCTGTCAAAGAAAAAAACCTATCTCAGGTTCAGTGTTTACTTGTTCGTTTGAAAAAATCTGTTTTTTACCTGAATCCGTGAAATTGAATTAAATCGTTTTTAAAACCTTCCGGGTTTTTATTTCAGCCAGGCAGCACGCCTGCCGCCGTCCCCTGAAGTCTCCCCCTTCCCTTTGGGAAGGGGGACGGGGGGATGGGCAGGAGAAGCTGCACCTTACGGGTGAGCAACTTAAAAACCTGAAATGCATAAAACAACGCATTATCTCTGGGTTTTTCAGAACAATCAATAATGAGTTTCACGGATTCAGGTTTTAATGAAGGTCAGTATCAGTATGAGAATTATTACTTTTCCCGGCTCTGCGCTGCTTTCATTTTTCTCCAGCTGTAAAAGCCGTAGAAATCGTTAAAAAGAAAGGCAGTAAAGCAGACTGCGACCGGAATACAGGAATGATCGGAGAAAGCTGCGAGCACCCAGAGAACGATCAGAACAATATCATTTGCAGCATAGGCGAGAGCATAATACGGGCTTCTGAAAAACATCAGGCTTGATGCGCAGAAGCTTGTTGCAACAGAAACGGTACTGACCTCAGGCTGGGCATTGCCGAGAGCATACATGATAAAACAGGATGCGGCAGTTATGACAGCGGTAAAGAGAATTATAAGTATAAGCCGCCGATTTGAGATCGACATGATCTCCACAGTATCACCGTTCTTGTAGGGATGCCTTATCCATACTATCATAGTAAAAAGAGAGGACGGTGCAGTCATTCCGAGATATGTAAAGGCTTCGCCGTAATAGTGCTGCTCAATGGAGATTATACCGTAAAGCACAGCAAATACTATCATAAGAGCCTGACCGGAGAAATGTCCCTTTGCTATAAAAATAAGGGAGCTTACGCCTATTAGCGACGCAATAACAGACACGGGGTCACTTCCGCCGGATAAAACAGCAGAAATAACTATCGCAGCAGACGAAACGAACCATAACAGAGCCTCAAATCCTGATAAATTCTTTAACAACCTTAGCATATCCGACCTCCATAAAAAAAGCACCGGACGCATATCTTCTAAGACCTGACGATATGCACTCGGTGCAAAGCACTCCTACCCGGTGGCAGTATTAATTTCTCTGTAAAAATTATATATCAAAGCAGAATTTCTGTCAACCTTTTTGCTTAAGGAATCACTGAATAAATCACGCCTGACGGCTCAGCACCTGTCTTGCTTGCCATTTTTCCGTCATCTTGCCGGCGTGCCGCCGGTGTCGCGACGCGCTATCGCTTCACTACGTTTCGCTCTGGGG
>CACWVH010000097.1 GCA_902764235.1 uncultured Ruminococcus sp. | reverse complement strand
GGCTGTATGTTCGGAAGATACAGTCTTGATGTTGACGGTTTGGCATACGCTGGAGGAGAATGGGACAGCACGAAATACAAGAGCTTTATTCCCGATGAAGATAACTGCATACCGATAACCGATACAAAATACTTTGACGATGACATAGTGGGCAGATTCTGCGAGTTTGTAAAGGTCGTTTACGGTGAAGATACACTTGAAGAAAACCTTGACTATATCGCACAGGCTCTCGGCAATAAGGGTAATTCGAGCCGTGAGGTTATACGCAACTATTTTCTCAATGACTTTTACAAGGATCATTGCAAGATCTATCAGAAGCGCCCGATCTATTGGCTTTTTGATAGCGGTAAGCAGAACGGCTTTAAGGCACTTATCTATATTCACCGCTATAATGCTGATACAATAGGTAATCTGCGTGTAGAGTATCTGCACCGTGTTCAGCGTATCTATGAAAGCGAAATAGAGCGTGAACAGGATACCATAGACCATACAACAAACGCCCGTGAGAAAAAGGTATCCGAAAACCGCAAGGAAAAGCTACAAAGACAACTCAAGGAAACAAAAGAGTATGATGAAAAAATAGCTCATCTTGCCCTCTCACGCATTGAGATCGACCTTGACGATGGTGTAAAAACCAACTATGATAAGATACAGACAGGCAGAGATGGGAAGAAGCTTGATGTGCTGGGGAAGATTTGAGGTAGAAATGAAACGGAAAGTAATTAAGATTAAGGCAAGAATTAAAGACAAACCCAAAAAAGAGAATACGGTTGATAAAGAACAACTATACAAGTATGCTCTTGAATGGGCTGAATTCAAGTATAGTGAAGAAATAAGACGAGAAGATTCAATCATACAACAATCAAGCAATATGCAGACAGCGTTTTCTGTCATTTCAGCAGCATTGGTTATGGCTGCACCTGTAATGGTTGATAATAGGGGAAGATTGCCATTGGAGTTTTTCTTGGTAGCTTTTTCTACCATTATTCTATCATTGATGTTAAGTTTACTATTTGCAACAATAGCTCAAAAAAGAAAACCGCAAATGATGGTGAATTATGTAGAAAAGGAAACAAAAGATGTAATTGACAATCCTCAATTCTTTGCAACTGAGGCTCAAAGATTAAAATATCGTGTAGATTACTATGGAAAAATAGAAAAATCCTTGCACGATAATAATAAGAGCAGAGTGAAAAACATAAAAACATCTATGATCTTGTTTTATATATCGCTCGGTCTTTGTGCAATGTGGTTTATTACAGCTATGTGTATTTTAATATTTACATAAGGAGAATTAAAATGTGTGACAAAAATGAAGATGAAGAGATATTGACATTAAACCCCAATCCGGTTTGTGAAAACTTTACTTTGAATCAAAGTAAAGAGAATAGTAACGACAATAACACTACTGACGAAAAATCTGACGATCATAAGTAATATAAAGGAACTTGCACGATGAACATTATCAAACATAAAGATTTATTTTAAAACAAGTGTTGGTGGTAATTATGGAAAACAATGATATGATTCAGTACGATAATATATATGATGAAATAAGAGAAACCTTGTTGAATTCAAGAAGTCAGGCATATAGTGCCGTGAATTTTGCTTTGGTGCAGGCTTATTGGCATATAGGTCGTATTATAGTTGAACACGAACAGGACGGACAGGAACGGGCAGCATACGGAAAAGCTGTGCTTCAGGAATTGTCCGTAAGACTAACAGAGGAATTTGGAAAAGGCTTTACTGTTTCAAATCTGAAATATATGCGACAGTTTTATCTGACTTTTCCAAATAGTCACGCACTGCGTGGCGAATTGACTTGGACACATTATCGTCTTTTGCTTAAAGTTGAGGATGATAATGCAAGGCAATGGTATATGAATGAAGCTGTTGCATCTGCTTGGTCAAGCAGACAGCTTGAAAGACAGATTTCAACCTTATATTATGAACGATTGCTTTCAAGCAGAAATAAAGAGCCTGTAATACAGGAAGCAAATGATTTAATGAAACCGCTTGCAGCAGAGGAATTTATAAAAGATCCTTATGTGTTGGATTTTCTTGATCTGAAAAACTATCCATCCTTGCGTGAGTCTGATCTTGAGCAAGCTCTGATAGATAAACTGCAGGAGTTCCTTTTAGAGCTTGGACGTGGATTTTGCTTTGTTGCACGACAGAAGCTGATGAGATATGAAGACGAGGATTTTTATCTTGATCTTGTCTTTTATCATAGTATTCTGAAATGTTATGTCCTGATTGACCTAAAGATAGGAAAGCTAACTCACGGCGATGTTGGGCAAATGGATAGTTATATAAGAATGTTTGACAGCCTTTACAAAAACACAGATGATAATCCGACCATAGGATTGATTCTTTGCTCCCAGAAAAACGAAGCAATCGTACAGTATTCTGTTTTGAATGATGCGAAACAAGTATTTGCTTCAAAATACAAGCTAACTCTTCCAACGGTAGAAGAACTCCGCCGAGAAATAGAGCAGGAAAGGCAAAGAATAGAGAAAATCAGTAATGACAATACCAATGGAACAGATAACGCCTGACAATAAGAGAGGTTTTTATGGCAGAATTAAGCTTTAAGCAAATAACCGACAAGCTGAATGTCGAACTATGCGGAGAAAGCCGCAAGCTCGTGTTTTGGTACGATGAAAACGGCGAATTTGCAGAGGATATTGATACCATCGAACTTCCGAATGCAAAAGTCTTGCATTTGGAAAAGGATAATCAGTTTTATATTAAACATTTTCTTGAATGTGTGGATACGACTACGCATTACCTTGTGTATGCTCCCTTTCCGAAACCGGATATAAGGGATAATCACTTGGAGGATATACTGCGTTATTCAAAACGCTTCTTTGCGGATCGTGCTTCTCTGATGACGCTTGATCTGGGATATGACGAAAGCCTGAAAAGCGTATTTCAAGAGTTTAATAAGTTTTTCAGCAGCAAGGAGCGAACTCAGAAATATTATGACCTCGAAATTGAAGCCAAAACAAAGGCTGATATTGAGATTGGTATAATGAGCATTATCTGCAAACTCAGGACTTCGGACTTTGACGAAGTTGTCAGAGTTGTATTGCTTGATGATGATTTCGAGGATAACAAATACCTTGCCGAATTTGAAAAATATAGTCTTGATAAGGCTTTTTGGGAACAGGCTAATGTCCGTTTCGGCTATTCCGATACAAAGCCTACACTTGAAAAATTTGTCCTTACTTTGTTTGTTACTTATCTTTCAAAAACGACTTACGGCGATCTGCCGCAGGCTCTTAAACCTTTTGTTGCATATAAGTCAACCAACAATATCACAGTATATCTTGACAACCTGATGAACAGCACTCTTTACGGTGAGAGCTTTGACAGAATATCAGAATATGTTTACCGTACACTTGATGCAGATAAGCTGCTTCGTAAAATGCTGCCGGATGATATTGTGGATTGTCACCTGTTTGCAGGAATAGACAATATCATTATTGATTGGATGATCGAAAGGCTTGAAAGTGAAGATATAGCTGCAAAGCTCAATGGAAAAACGATCACTGAGGTTTGCCAGAACCGCCGCAGACAGCACTTCGGCAGCAAGGTGCAGCATCAGTATTATGTGATTGAAAACGCTTGGCAAATACTTTCATACGGTGTTTATGATCCTGTTTCGGGTATCAATAGCATTGTAAAGAAATACACGGATACTTTGTTTCAGGCTGACCGGAGTTACAGATATTTCTATTATCATTACGACAAATCAGAGGACAATTCAAAATTTGAGAGCCTTCGTCAGCTTGTGGAAAATGTTTATACAAATGAATATCTGAATCCATTGTGCGTGAATTGGAACAATGAGTTAGTTTCTGCTTATAACGATATTAGTATCGTAAAGCAAATCAATTTCTTTGACAGGTATGTCAGTCCTGCAAAGGAAAGAACGGTTGTTATTATTTCTGACGCACTGCGTTATGAAGTCGGTTACAGCTTGTTCCGTAAATTCAGAGCTGACGAAAAATGCAAGGTTAAAATTGAGCCTGTGCTCAGTGTCCTGCCCTCTTACACACGCTTGGGTATGGCTGCCCTGCTGCCGCATCGAAATTTAGAGCTTACTGACGATTTTGAAGTCCTTGTTGACGGCAGGACTTGTAACGATACCATTCACAGAGAACAAATACTGCAAGCCTATAAGCAAAACAGCCGTTGTGTGCAGTATGATGACTTGAAGAATATGAGCGTAGCGCAGCTCCGTGAGGTATTTACCAAAAGGGAAGTTGTATATGTTTATCATAATCAGATCGATGCTCGTGGAGATAAGCCAAATACAGAAAATGAAGTGTTTACAGCCTGTGAGGAAGCAATCGAGGAAATATTTGCTTTGGTAAAGAGATTGACCACAAGTGCCAATACAATACATTTCATCGTCACGGCAGATCACGGCTTTATCTATAAGCGTGACAGCATTACGGAAAGTGACAAGATCGACAGCATAGCGGACTTGAAACCATTCAAGGCAAAAAGATATGTAGTTTCATCAAAAGCTGTTGACGCTGACGGTGTAGAAAGTGTAGCTCTTTCTTCCGTTTTACAGAATGATGACAATAAGATAGTATCATTTCCTGTTGCAAGTGATATATTCAAAGCTGCAGGCGGTGGTATGAACTTCGTACACGGCGGCAGTTCTCCGCAGGAAATGCTGATTCCCCTTATTGATGTACGAACTGAAAAAGGCTATAAGGAAACAACAAATGCTGTTATTTCTCTTGTCAGCATCAGTAATAAAATAACCAACCTAATATTTTCGCTCGATTTCATTCAGAATGAGCCTATTGGCAGCGTGGTGAAAGCAGCTACATATAGAATCTGCTTTATAAACGCTGATGGAGAAAAAATATCAAACGAGATAATTCACACGGCTGACAACAAGAGTGCAGAAACACCAAATAGAATATTCAAGCTGCGTTTCAATCTGCGGAACAGACCATACAGTCGCAGCGAGAAATATTATCTGCTGATAATTGACGATAAGAATGATCTTGAAGTGCTGCGTCAGGAAATGATAATCGACATAGCCTTTGCTGACGACTTCGGCTTCTAACCATCCACAACCCACTAATCACTAAAACGGGGTGCTGATATGAGTATTGAAGATATAAATTTTTCTATCAATCAGAAACTGAAACGGAATTTTGACGGAAGGATCGTCCGCAAAGACCTGACGAAAAAAATAAAAGAAGGTGCAAATGTACCTGTTTATGTACTTGAATTTTTGCTCGGTCAGTATTGCAGCTCTGATGATGAAGCTGTTATTGAGGACGGTTTGAAAACTGTAAAAAGAATCTTGGCAGACAATTATGTCCGCCCTGATGAAGCACAGAAGATAATGTCATTGCTAAGACAGCGAGGCAGCTATACTGTCATTGACAAACTGAAAGTACACCTCAACATAAAAACAGATACATACGAAGCAGAGTTTTCTAATCTTGGTCTGAAAAATATCCCCATTGCAGAATCATATCCGTCAAAATATGACCGACTGCTGTGTGGTGGTATATGGTGCATCGTCGGACTTGACTATGAGTACATAGAGGAAGAAAAAAATGCCTGCCCGATTCAGATCCGTAAGCTGACACCTATCCAGATGCCGCACATTGACATAAACGAGTTAAAAGACGGAAGAAAAGCCTTTACAAAAGATGAATGGATCTCTGTTTTGCTTCGTTCTACGGGTATGGAGCCGGATAGATTGTCAGAAAGAGAAAAGTGGCTTTTGCTTGCCCGTATGATACCACTTGTTGAGAATAACTATAACCTGTGCGAACTCGGTCCCCGAAGCACAGGTAAGTCACACATTTATAAAGAAGTATCCCCGAATAGTATTCTTGTGTCCGGCGGACAAACAACAGTTGCAAATCTGTTTTATCATATGGGAAGAAAAACTGTCGGACTTGTAGGTGTGTGGGACTGTGTTGCATTTGATGAAGTTGCAGGTATTTCATTCAAAGATAAAGACGGTATTCAGATAATGAAGGATTATATGAATTCCGGCTCATTTTCAAGGGGAAAAGATGAAATAAATGCTTCTGCTTCTATGGCATTTGTCGGTAATATCAATCAGAGTGTTGATGTTCTTTTGAAAACATCAAGTCTGTTTGCACCGTTCCCCCCTGAAATGGGTACAGATACAGCCTTTCTTGACCGTATCCACTGTTATGTTCCCGGATGGGAAATACCAAAATTCAGACCTAAGCATTTCACCAATGACTATGGCTTTATCACAGATTATCTTGCAGAATTTATCCGTGAACTGCGTAAAGAGCAATACGGAGATGTAATAGAAAAATATTTCAGGTTAGGAACAAACCTTAATCAAAGAGATACTGTAGCTGTCAGAAAGACTGTCGGCGGTATGGTCAAGCTTCTTTATCCTGACGGTAACTTTACAAAAGAGCAGATTGAAGAAATACTTGTTTTTGCTCTTGAAATGCGTCGGAGAGTTAAAGAACAGCTTAAAAAGCTTGGCGGTATGGAATTCTATGATGTAAACTTTTCATATATTGACAATGTTAATTTTGAGGAACATTTTGTATCTGTACCCGAACAAGGCGGCGGTAAGCTGATACCGGAAGGAATGTGCAATCCCGGACAAATATATACAATTTCTCCCTCTCATTCAGGAATGATAGGTGTATTCCGGCTTGAATCACAAATGCTTCCGGGAACCGGGAAATTAGAAAGAACAGGTATAGGCAGCGATTCAAAAAGTAAAGAAGCAGCGAATACTGCATTTAATTACTTGAAAGCGAATTCAAATCGGATAAGTGCGAGTATCAGCACCACAACCAAAAACTATATAGTAAATTATCAGGATTTACAGGGTATTGGAATGACTGATAAACTTGCATTACCCACCTTGATAGCAATATGTTCTATAGCTCTTGGTAAACCGACAGTAAGCAGCCTTGCAGTTTTGGGGGAAATAAGTATTGCAGGAACGCTTATCAAGGTTTCGGAATTGGCAAATACACTTCAGGTATGTCTTGACAGTGGAGCAAAGAAGATACTGCTCCCCATAACATCTGCTGCTGATCTTGCTACTGTTCCGGCTGATCTTATCGGTTGTTTCAATCTTATTTTTTACCAAAGTCCCGAAGATGCAGTATTCAAGGCATTTGGCGTGGAGTAACAAATATAAATTCTTGTAAAAAAATCAGGGTATCCACACACAATATGGAAACCCTGATTATTTTATGAAATTTGTGTAGCCTTCAATTCAGCCTTATATCTGTAATAGGTATTCCTTGCAATGCCAATCATACGCATACAATCCACATCAGTCAGAGTGCCGTTAAAATCCCTTGAGTATTTCAGAATTTCTTGTTTTGCTTTAATGCTCTTTTTCGTTGTAATGGCAGCACCCTGTTTACGACCAATCTGTTTGCCTTTTCGTCTTGCAGTTTCGATACCTTCTTTTGTACGCTGATGTAAGTCGGACACTTCTTTCTCTGATTGTTCAAAAGCGATAATGATTTGCTCTTTGGCAAGCTCCATAAGATACTCATTGATAGCTTTCAGGATAATATCTGTTTTTGTTCCGGTCATAGCGATATTATTCGATAAAGCCTTTTTGTAAGTTTCAGTATTGATATGCGGCTCTTTCAAGGAAACAAGCTCAACGCCTTTGTCATACAATTCCTGATATACCTGAAAGCCAATTTCGGCATTACGGCTCATTCTCGATACGCTGTCAAAGACAATCGTATCACCTGACCTGACGATTTTCAAAAGTTGCTCAAAAACCTTTCTGCCATCCGTCTTTGTTCCGGTGTAAACTTCCTGCTTAATAATCGCATCAGGATATGCTTTCTGAATATTCCTGATTTGTCGTTCTATGTTTTGTCTATCAGTTGATATTCTGCAATAACCAAATATCATTTTTACAGTTCCTCCGTATTTATATAAACGCACATTAAAATTACTACTAAAAATTCTAACTCAAAAAAACTGTTTTGACAAGATTTTTGATACACTTTCAGAGAATAGTTATTTTGATACTATGTCTTTGATGTTTACAATAGCGATTTCTTTGTTTTTGGCATACTTAACAGTGTAGGCTGTTCCGCCCGATTTTCTTGTCATATAACAAATACACAAACTGCTGTGATCGACAAGATAACGATTTCTCTTGTGCATACAGCCTTTTTTGTTTTCT
>CACWVH010000096.1 GCA_902764235.1 uncultured Ruminococcus sp. | reverse complement strand
TGCGTTGAGTTTATCTCCTACTGTTGCATTATGGACAAAACCGCTGCCGCCGACACCATAATTGGTAAGTGAAAATCCTGCTTTATCTGCCGCAATTTTCGCCCAGCAGTTTGTTGTTGTAGAGATTGCAGGAGTATCTCCGTTCATGTAAGAATAAAAGCCTTGAGTAATGCTGTCGCCTATAGCATACCATACAGGCTTTTCATAACCGTTTGACCCTTTTTTAACAAACGGTTGACTTGCAAACCTGAACCATTGTTCACCATTATTATCAGTGATTGTCTGGTAAGTCGTTCCACCGCCTGCTTTTTTCCGGACTTCGACAATAAATCCCAATGTAAGATCAGACGGCTTGTCCTGCAAATTATTGATATACGTTGTAGGACAATTATAATAGCCTGTTTGATCACAATCGTGTATACTCGTGTAACCCAACGACTTAATATTGCCTCGATATTGCTGAATATCATCTGAATTTAGAATTAATTTGAAAGGATTATTGCCGTATCTGAAATATTGCTCTCCCAACACAGTTACAATTGTCTGCATCCGCTGCATCGTAGCGGCACTGTTTTCCACACGGATTATACCTCCTGCTGTAGTAATATCACCTGAATCGGAAATATCGGCAAGGTCATTGGCTGTAAAGCTATAATATCCGTTTAAATCACATTGCGAAAACGCTGTCAAGCCCAAGAGTTTTAGATTTCCCCTGTACTGCATCACATCAGAACCCGAAAATTTAATATGAAATTTATCGGTCAGATCAGAATACAATGACGGGACTGAATTGTTTTTCATGCCGACCCGCAGGCGGATATACTTGCAATATTTTCCACTAACAAAACCGTTATACGCTCCGCTTACTGATAAGTAATTAGTCCCGGAAACATACTGCTTGTTATCATCATAATATAACACCGCATACATGACCGTCTCGTCTTCCGGAACTGTAATATCAACATAACGCCCCGACAAGTCTATGTAATCAGTTATGCACCTGTTGGATTGAGTCACCTCGGTATTCAGGAAACGGTCATTTTGCCGTCAAGCCGGTAGGTGAGATTAGTGACAGGAGTCCGGTATGTATTTCCGTGAAGGTCAGAAACGGTGACTATATCCCCTGCCTCCAGCGCCGGGTCTGAAAGCACCTCTGCCTCAAAGGGCGTCAGGCTCATCCCGATCAGATCATCCTGCCAGACCGGTTCTGACAATGCATCCGCACTTGTAGCGATCGGATTGTCGTCTATCATCAGACAATAATCAGCAGTACCGAGCCGATGAGCGATATCACCTGTATCCGTCAGCTGTACTCCGCTGATGGTCACGCTGCCGCTGAGCTTCTGGCGCTCGCCTATGATATAATCGGTATCACGGTACCATCCCATTTTTATCGTACCGTTTACATCTGCATAGACAAAACGGCAGGCAAGCTGTGCAATGTAGGATATCACATCACGGCAGCTTGCCTCCTCCGGTATCTCTTGGTTTTTACCGACTGTTATATTACCGATATCCGGCGTATCATATGGAAGCGAACAGGCTGAGCAGATCGTCTGAAACAGGCTTTTTAGTGTTATCGGAAACGTGACATTGACATCTGAAAAGGGTGTATCAAGCTTTGACATATTATCAAATGCTGTGATTTTGATATAATTTTCATCAACTGTCACTTCCTCAACCGTAAAAATGCCCTTTCGCAGCCATTCAGGTGTAAGAACATTATCGTAGCTCTGACGCACGATCAGAGCTACCCTTGTGTCAAATTCAGCATCCTCAAATGTCATATTATCATACCTGCCGTCGCTGTTATCAAGCTCGATATCCAGCTGTCCGATAATAGCATTGCCAATTGAAAAGCTGCCCTCGTCAGATGTTCCTGTGGTAATGACGAAGCTGCTTTGCATGATATTTTCATCGGTCAGCTCAGCGCTGCTGCCGTCCGGGAAAGTAACGGCGATCCTTGCCCGGAACATTCTGCCCGACTGTTTTATAAGCTCTTTATAAAGCGTTGATGTATTCTGCAATTCTTTTTACCCCCTGTAAAAAAATAAAGCACCCTGCAGATGGTGTAAAATATTTTTGGGAATTTTGAGGAAACTAAAATCAGCCAACATAAAAGTATCGGGCAGAAGAAATCAGAGCCGCGGGAATAAAATCGGAAGTTCCGAACCCAGAGCGCAGCGTATGCGGAGCGATAGCGCGTCGCGACTCCGGCGGCACGCCGGCAAGGATGCTTGACATAACTCTGATAATGTTGTAAAATATATATATAAACAAGGAGTACTGCACAGTAGGCGGTTCTCTCCCTTACGAGTTTTTAAGAAAACACCGTAACTTTGGTAGAGTTGGGCGGTGTTTTCTTATTTTTATGTAAAAATAAGATTTACTTTCTTTTACTGCTATCTTTGATAACCTTGTAAACGAAAGAGATAACGCTGACTGCTGCAATTATGCATGAGCATATTTCTGCTACTGTCATAGTTATCACCCCCTTACTCAGGGAGAAAACCGCCTGTCCGGTAAATCACCGGAACCGCACTGTACAGTACTCATTTGTATTTTATCATTTGTGTATTTCAATGTCAACAACTACATCTCAATAAAAGAACATGACATACCGTTTATCCGGATATCATCCGGCTTCGGAATAATATAGCTGCCCTCTGACAGGTCACCGGTGTAAAAACGTCCGGTGACCTGTTTTGCTGTAAGAATATCGGGATAGGTAAGGTATACGGCAGCACCGCTGTTTTTGCAAAGCTGCGCAACCGTTGAAGCTTCCGAGCGTGTAAGTATACCCCATGTAAAGGTTAATGTCCGCTTCTGAGCTATAATATCCTTCTGCATTGCTCCGCTTCTGGTGCTTCTGCCGCTCTCCTCGCTTGAAAGGTCAGCGAGCGACCATACTGCCGATACAGGCGGCGGCAGATCATTACCGTTTACTTTAAAAACACTCATGTCACTGCACCCCCGTATCTTCTCTGCTTGCGTTTTCTGACTTTCACGAGTTTTCTTTCAATGACCTCGCTGTCAAGGTAAATGATATTGTTATGTACTGTTTCCTCGTTTTCAAGAAGCGCTGCAATCTTTGTCAGCAGTCTGATGATCTCAGGGTCTTTGCTGCCTATCATTGATTCAAGCTTTGAAAGAGGCGCAACAACCTCCGGATCGTGAGCAGCGCCCTTGTTATCGCCCACCATTGCAAGCGTAGGCGCTTTGACAAGACCGCCCTTTGCAAGATGAGGGATATATGTCGGCTCGGCAGGCATTGTAAAGCCCCAGTCCTGCCCCAGAGCCTGACCAATCTTTTGCAGTATACCTCCGAAGCCATTCGCAACTCCGGCGACAAAGCTGTAGATCGCAGCCCAGACGGTATTCACACAATCAATCATCAGGTTGAACGCACCTTTCGCAACATCTCCGAGAGCACCGAAGGAATTTCCGAAGGCTTTTTTGATATCCTCCCACGCTTTTTTCCAGTCGCCCTTGAACACATCCGTAACAAAGTCTATGAGATTGTCAATTGCAGTGAAAAACTTCTGCACTGCGTTTTTTATAGCTGTGAAAACATTGGTAAATGTCTTTTTCAGCTGTTCAAGAACTCTCTTGAGATTCCCCGAATAGTAGTCGATAAGCTTATCAAGAACCGGCTTGAGCACATTGTTCCAGAGCGGATCAATGATCTGCTTCCAGAGCTTTGTCAGCGTTTCACCGATCTTCTTGAAAACAGGTCTTATGCAGTTGTTCCATGCCGACTGTAAAATTCCGGTAAACGTATTCCATACCGGCATGATGTAGCTGTGAAAGACCTTCAGGAACATCGTACCGAGATCGCCAACCATTTTGCAGAAGCTTTCCCAGACCTCCTGGCCGTCAGCCTTCCACCATGCGGAAATGTCACTTCCCACATCCTCAAAAACCTTGCCGATGCCGTTCATAACATCGTTTACGATCTGCTGAACATCGTCAAAAACAGCTCCGATCAGCTCGCTGTTGTCCTTCGCCCACTGTGCAGCGACCCCTGTCGCTATCTCAAAGCCGCCGGAGATGACCTCGCCGACAGAGCCTGCAAAGGTCGCAAAGCCCGACAGCATATTTGAAATAGCTTCCTCAGTTTTCGGGCGCATACGCTCAAGGGATTCATTAAAGGTATCGAACATTGTCCCGGCAAAGGTCGAGCAATTGTCAATGCCGTTGCTGATATGACCGCTGATCGAGGTTATGAAGCCTGCGATCCTGTCCTTGTCCTTGCTGAGCCATTTTGCGACTCCGCCGGAAGCTGTCTGTATAGCGTTGGCGGCAGTTCTTGTCATGCCGCCGTAAAGCGTGCCGATCAGCCCGAGCCTGCTTTTTGCGATTTTCGCAGCGCCCTCAAAGGCTGCCTTTGCTATGGGCTGCAAATCCGTGAAGATCGACTGTAAGTTCTTTCTGATCTGCGGAAAATTGATTTTGTCAAACTGCTTTCTGAAATTTTCGGCAGCCTTGCTCAGACCTGTCTGCTTTTAAAGCTTTTTCAGCTTTTCTTTAAGCCCGTCAAGCTTTTTACCGACCTTGTCTATGGCAGCCTCAGTTTTTGAAGTATCAGGAACAGGCATTGTAACATCAGACGCACCGCTGTCTGATGCAGCTGACTGACTGCTGCTGTCCTCACTGCTGTCATCCTTTTCAGATGAAAGGATATTGAGCTGGTCAAAGCCTGCGACTGTCTTTTTCAGCTTTTCGGCTGCTTTTGTAGTAGCTTTGATGCTGTCTGTGCTGTCGTCTGCGCTGTCGGAAACACCGCTCATGCTGTCGGATGCAGCAGCTCCGGCAGACGATACATCCGACATATCCCATCCGAAAAGCTTTGCCATTGCCTGAGTTGCTGACTTTGCATAGACTGTAAGCTGCTGTAAAGCTGCCGTCAGCTTTTTCACGATCGCCGTTGCAGCCTTGAGTATAGGCTGACCGATAACCGCCTGAAACTGCGACCAGGCTTCTTTAAGGTTGCCGGTCACATTCTCCCATCCGTCAGCCTCTCTTGCAGCCTGCCCCATTGCACCGCTGAGCTTGTTTGCATCCTTGACCATCTGCAAAAGTGTCAGCTGCTTCTGAGCCTCGGAAAGGTCCTTGAAGGACTTGCCGTAGAGCTTGTTTGCGGCAGCGTTACGGGTCGTTTCCGTACAGCTGATACCCAGAGCCGCATCATTGGCATAATTGCCCTTGAGGAAGGATTTCAGGCTTTCCGCAGTTTCCTCAAGGCTGCGGTCGTAGTATGCTGCACTGTCAGCGGTTGCCTGCAAAGCGTCCTGCATGAGCGTCATAGCTGATGCACTGTCCATGCCGGAGGTTTTCGCAAACGCATAGATCGAAGTGCCTACCCCCTGCAGGCGTGTTTCCATTATGCCACTCTCTTTTGAAATGCTCTGTATAACGCTCCGGGCTTTGGCTTCAAGCTCCCCGAAGGTCTGAGTCATCTGGGAATTTGCAGCGTTGACCTTGGCTGCTGATTCAATGCTTTCCTTGCCGAATTTTATAAGAGCTGCCGCCGAGAATGCGGCAGCCATTGCTGCGCCGAGCTTTGCCATCGGTGCTTTCAGCTTTTCGCCGAGACCATCTATCTTATTTTGCAGCGGCTTTTCATTGCCTGTGATATCAACGGATATCTGACCGACCGAGTCCTTGTCTGCCACATTCTCACCTCTCCTTCGTGCGGAACATATCCGCGATTTGTTTCAGAAGTGCGTCACGTTCCTCAATTGTTTTCAAATCCGCACTGCATGACGATCTTTTTCTTTTCAACCAGTCATTGCGTATTTTGTGCTGCTCCTTTGTGAAGTGTTTCAGAACATCCCTGTCCTTTTCGCTTCTTATACGAACAATGCGGACCAGAGGACTTTCCGCCCCCAGTCCGCACAGCAGGGATGAAAACTCATCCCATGTCATTTTTTTGAAATCCTCGGAATATATACGATACCCGTACTCCGAATAAAATGAGCTGACGATCAGGTCAAAATCGTCGATCAGGTCGTAGTACGGGTCTGAGCTTCCCCCTTGTCGCCTGTACCTGTCACAAGCTCGATCGCCGATTCGATGAAGGTCATAAAGTCCTCAAAGCTGAGGCAGAGCTTATCAAGCTTTTTCATTTCCTCTTTCGGAACAAGCATATTGATAATATCAAGCACATCCTCAGGAGCAATTTTCTTTTTGCTGATCTTGGGCATTATTTTCAGCATTGTTACGGCACTATTATTGACCGTGATCTCCATATCTTTTATTACGATCTTCGATTTTTCCGCAAAGTTCAGCTTTTCTGTGATGTCGATAATTTTCATTATTTATCCTCCTTATGCTGCATCTGTAAATATCGGCTTGCCGTTTGACATAACCTCAAATTCAAGCGGAGCTGTTGCTGTGCTGTCGCTTGAGCCGATGTTTGTTACGCTGATAACTGCATTCGTGAATGTAATGCTTGAGCCGTCCGGCAGATTCCAGACGAAAGGCTTTTCCACATCTCTTCCGCATTTTCCTGCAAGAGAAGCAACCAAGTCATTTCCTTCATCACCTATGTTACGCTTGCCCGAAACCGAAATACTCATGCCTTTTGCCGTCATAAGCCTGCGGATCCAGCCATCAGATTCAAAAGGCGTCCATTCCTCAATGCCGTTGTCAATGTTGACAGAAAAGCTCTCCATATCCGCAATAGTTTTATCATCTATCTTGAACTGATTTTTATAGCAGGGATAAACTCCCGAAGCTGTTTCCGGCATAGTTAATCCTTCCTTTCATAGTAAATTTCAAATTCTATGACCCATTCATAAACACCGCTGTCATCCGTATCAATACTTACCGGTTCAGCTTGGAGCAGGTCGATAAAATAAACGTGTGTATCGTCAATATCAAATGAAGAAACCGCCCTGAGCTTACTATACAGCTCATAGGCGGCTCGTTCCGATTCGTTCTGATTTTTATTCCAGTGCAGCTTTACTGATATTCTCCGCACCTCATAGCTTGACTGCTGTCCTATTGCCCTCGTAGGCGGACGGGGCGACAGCTGAAAAATACCTATAGACTTTTCCTTGTCGTTCATCTTGCCGATGTAATAGTTCTCGGCAGCGTCAAAGCCTTTTATCCAGTCCCTTATCTGACTTAAAAACAGCATTATGTCACCTCATTTCAATCCTGCATTTCTTCTGTAAAAACGCTTAAAGGCCTTTGCACAGAAATCCTGCTTGCTGCCGCCCGGAAGCCAGTCCTCATACCAGTGATCCCGGGCGTTGGGGTTGCCGTCATGCTTTAATTCCTTGCCTGTCAGCTTGCTTTTTGTTGTCCAGGTCTGCTTATGAAATTTCATTCCGTCAGGATTGAAATATACTCTTCTTGCATAGGGTGCAGAATGTACAAGTCTGACTTTTCCACGCCGTGAATCCTTGCAGTCAACACTGAAGGATTCGCCTTGCAGATTGCCTGTATCTCTGGGAATGACCTGAGCCTGCTGTACTTCTGTTTTTAGCGCTTCTCCGGTCTGCTCAAGGCTTCTGACTGCCGCAGCGCTCAGCTGCTTCATGCGTATTTTGTTGATAATAAATTTTGAACCTAACTTCATATCAAATCCAACCTCGTATAATTCACAGTACCGTCCGGGTTGCGTGCTTTCATGCCCTGAGCTATCCGGCGGACTTCACCAAAAACAGTGACCTCGCCCCCGGAAATAACAGCAAGCCCCGGCGCAATATCTCCGATAAAGTAAGCCTGTGCCGACAGCTGTATCAGCCGCTTGTCAGCAGTCAGGACAGTTTTTGCGCTGTCCTGATAATTGCATATGCCTTCAAAGCTCAGTGCCTCAAGCGGCTGTCCGTCCTCGTCGTTGCCCTCCTGATAAAGCGTGACGGTGACAGGAGTTTTGCAGAAGCGCTTGTCTACAAGTGAGGGAAATTTCATTTCACAGCCCTCCGTTGTAGCACAGCCCGGTAGACATCAGTCTGCCGTAGGTTCGCTGACGCATGATGATACCGCCCTGCACAAAGACAGTCGGGTTGAAGCTGAATTTCATTGAAACACCGTTGATGCTGTAAGAATCAAGCGGAGTGTCAAGCAGCTCCTTGTTTTCGTCAATGAACTGCACCATATCACAGCAGACATCCGTCACAGCTTCACGCTGATAGTCCGTCAGACCTTCCCACCCGATACCGTTTATCCTGCCGTGAGTCAGAATGTCGATATCACGGCTTGCACGCTCGGCAAGACGGTCAAAATCATCCGGAACGACAGTATAATAATTCAGATAATCCTGACTTGTCGCATAGACCATAAGATCACCTATCTCTTTTTAGCTGTTTTTCATATTCTCTGTACGGCACTGTTGCGGAAGGGCTGCGCTCTATGACGTTGAAATTATCGTCCGTGATATCGTAGCCCTGGGCAAGATAATCCTTCTTGCTTACCTCGTCAACAGTATAGACCTTGTTTCCTTTTACTGCTTTCATACTATCTCTCCTTCAAAAAAATTCCTGACTTTACATTGCACATTGCACATTGCAAATTGTACATTGTTTTATGCCTGAGCGTGAATTATACAACCGTCTGTGAACAGATGATCAATAACGAAAGTATCGTTGAGTCTGCGGTTCTGGTAGAGATACTTGTCGGCTGTTCTGCTGTCGCTGCCGGGCGCAAACATATGAATATAGCTGTACTTCACACGGCTGACCTGACACTCAGGGTCAATGAGAATGTAGTCGAGTGCAGCCGTCAGTAAAATCAAAAGCAGACTTGAAGCGTGCTGACGGAACTGTCTGGATATGCTGGATATCGTCAAGAGTGCGCACACGTCTGTCGATACCGCCGCCTGTTTTGACATCAAGGGTACGCTGTACGCCCTCAGCATTCTTGAGCAGCTTCTTGTACCCCGCAGTGCAGAAAAGTACAAGCCTGTCAAGCGGCACGCCCTTGTCTTCCATTGCTTCAAGATTTGCGTCAAAGTCGGAGAGAACATTAGCAGCAGTCAGAGCGGTTGTCTTGATAGTCATATTCAGCCTTGTTGCTTCACTGTAAAGCTTAGAGTAGGTATAGCAGTCAAGCTCCGGGATAGCCTGAGTTTTCTCAAAGCGGTTCTGTATGTTGCCGATTGAAAGGATCATATCTGTTTCGTCAACGTCCATCGGATCAACCGCAAACTCAATATCACGGTCATGAGCAAGAGTTTTCTGCTCAAAATTATTGTTGTAAGAGCCTGCATTATAATTCATGCTCCCTCTGCTGTGATCCTTGTAACCGCTTACGCTGAGAGTCGGGATCTTGATGTACTTTGTGTTTGTGACCTGAATATCGCTGTTGGAATGGAACAGCAGATCACTTGTAAGCTCCTGACCGTAAAGCTCACGAAGCTTGCTTTCAAACCTTGTAACATAATTTATCGTATTTGGCATTATATATTACCTCTCTTTCTTATTTCTTTTTCCTGATACCAACCGGCGAGCCGCCGGAGCCGTAATCTCCGGTTTTATTGGATCAGCTGTAGTTTTTGAGGACATCACTTCTTTTTCCTGATACCGACCGGCGAGCCGCCGGAGCCGTAATCTCCGGTTTTATTGGATCAGCTGTAGTTTTTGAGGACATCACTTCTTTTTCCTGATACCGAATATCTGGTTCAGCTTTTCGTCATCATCGGCGGACTTACTGCCGGAGCTGTCTGCGCCGACCTTGAAGCCGCCCTTCTGTTTTTCGTCCTGTGCAGATGTGAGCCACGCAGGATACTTCTTTGCGACAGCTTTCAGGGCTGCGGAAATATCGCTGCCGTCACGCTTTACGATGTTTTCGGCAAGTATAACAGCGTCCTCTATCACGTCAGGCGTAAAGCCCAGAGTATTAGCTTCAAGCTGTGTACGCAGCCGGAAGTTTTCTTCTTTGAGCTTGTCTATTTCAGACATTTCAGGCGGCGCAGCCTGTTCCTCTGACGTTTCTTCCTGTGCCGAATCTTTCGGCGCAGGTTCGGGCCGTGTTTTCTCAGCAGGCTTGTTTTCAGTGCCTTCTGCTTCCTCTGTGGGCTTTTCAGCTTCGGCAGGCTCAGTATTTGCATCTGTATTTTCCTGCTCCTGTGCGCCCTCTGCGTGCTTCTCTGTAGGTTTCTTTTCTTCGGGCATAAGTTTCACTCTCCTTTACATTTCAGCTTTTAACGCCGTCAGTTTTTGGGCAAAAAATAACGTGCAGGCTTTCTCATTTCCTGCACGTTATACCGTCATTCCGCTTAACGCTTCCTGACTTAATTTCATGATCTCAGACATTGACACAGATCTCACCTCCTACACAGTAATAAGCTTGTCAAGTCCTCGCCGTCTCAGGCTGTCAGCCCTGCGCCGAAGGACACCGGCAGTATACATACAGTCGTCATACATATCGCAGAGGGTATCAAGCTTTTTTCTGTAAACAAAAAGCAGCCGTGTATTGCGGCAGCCCTTCATTTTTCGCTCATACTCTTTGATTTTCAGCTCTGTAGCCTTTGCGGACTTCAGGTATTCGTCAGCCCACTCGTCATAGGTCATTTTTGTTTTCCTCCATTTCGCACAGAAAAGCTATATTACACGCAAGGTGCCACAGGTGCGGTAGTCCGCTTTCCTCGTCTGTGCCGTCGGGATCATCAAGATACGAAAGAAAATGACGGAAGGCAGCGTCCTTGTAACGCTGCCTGTCCACCAGTTTCCAGTTTTCGGGATCTCCGTACTTCTCACAGCCGTATTCCCGCACCCTTGCAACAGCAGTAAGTATTTTTCTCGGCACAAGAGTAAGCTTTGGTTTGCCTGCGTCTGCTTTGGCTTCCTGTTTGTTCATTTTCATTCTCCTTCCGGGCATAAAAAACACCGCCCCTTTCAGGACGGTCTGACAACATAGTTTTCCCACTTTTTATAGCAGTCAATATATGTTTCGTTTTTATCTCCGTTGTGTGTCACTTCGTAATACATCCCATCATTCAGAGTGGTTGAAACGAGTGCCTTGTTATTCTGCAAGGTTTTACATATCCAGACAATAAACACATCATCCTCAGTGATCTGAACACTGTCTGCTTTATCAAGATGTTTGTTTGTGTAATTTTTGATTTCTTCCTTGCATAAGCTTATAAACTGTTTATCTCTCATATTCTACACTTCCTTTCATTTTTGCATAGAAAAACCGCCCTCAGTGAGAGCGGTTATAATTCTATCTGTTCAAGCTCTGCTCTTTCCTCAAGCAGATAAAGATATCTCCCCATTGCTGCCGCCTGCTCTCTGAGCAAGCTGATATTTGTTGGCTCAAAGTGCAGCGTTCCGGCGTCGTACCTTACAAGCATTTTATGCAGCTTATCATACCTGATCTTCGTCTGCTGATACTCAGCTCTGAACCTGTCCCTGTGATCCTCGCTTGTCATAAGCGTTATTGTATCTTTAAGTTCCATTTTTTCACCTTCTTTCCTGTAAAACAAAACCGCCCCGGAAGGCGGTTAATCAACATTTTTTATGTTTCTGGTAATACTCTGTCAAAAAATCCAATTCATCAAGCGAAAGAGAAGCATATGGAGATTTTTTAGAATCATCAATAAGCCATGAATCTTTTTTTTCATTATTTTGTGGATACTCACCTTTGACAGGATCAAATCCTAACTTTTGACATATACTTTCATAAGTTATCCCCATAAAAACACCTCCATCTCAATATTATTCTGTTTTAAGGATTCCAACGTCTCTTCTATTTTTGTTTGAAATGTATCGCCTAACTTGTTTTTATTATATATAATTGCGTTTAATCTGTCAAGCTGCATATCTACAAAAGACTGATCAAATTCTCCTAAAACACGATATTTGTAAACATTACCATTATGACAAGCAATTATACCGTATTTTTGTTTTCGTTCCCAAACACACATTATATCGTCCATACTCGGAACAGTACTGCTCGGGTGGTTATGAATACCGATGATCGTATTTGCCTTGGCTTTTTCGACCATTTTCTTCATAGCTTTTGACGGTAAACATTGTCTTTCATGATTGTAATCAGAACGTGTTAAAAACTTTCCTGTCATGCTATCAACAAAAGATAAATCTTCAAAATATCCGCCTGATCTATGAGTAAGCATTTTCTTGACTTCCTGAAATATTGAACGAGTAACTTTTGGAGATTCACCTAAGTTGTTAAATATTCTCCTGTAATCAGAAGAATTAATTATCTTACTGTCAACAACAGTGTTTGCATCTGTAATTTTCGGTTTGCTATTTTCCGATACTTTGCCAATAGAATCAGACAATCTTTTGAAGCCTTCCGCCTTCTCCCCGAAGGCTTTCGCTCTGGCACCGTATATACGCTGATTGTCCTCATCAAGGCTGTAGCGGCTCATGCGTTCATACCGCTTTTCCTGCCGCTCGCAGTAGTTCTGCTTCTGCTGTGCTTCATACTGCTGCGCCATTTCGTCAAGCTCGTCGGCAGTGTACTGGCTGCCCTCGGGCGGGGTGCTGACACCCTCGAAGTATGTACTGTGAACATCCTTGCACCGTGGATGATACAAGCCCCTTGCAATTGCTTCCGACAGCAGCGGATATCTGAGGCCAGTCACCGGAGAAATACCGCTCTTGTCGCCCCCTGACCACACATCATCAATAAACACCTTACCCACAAACGGCGCACATCTCGGACAAGGACAATTCCTCTTATTCATGATAACCGTAGGTATGCCCCATTTGTCCCTCATACTGCCCTCGCCTTGTAAGTATGCTCGTTTGTTGGCGGTCTTTATCGCCATGTCGGCATAATCTTCAAGCGTGTGACGGCTGCCGTTACTGTATTCAACGCAGTCAAGCCCTGCCCGGAGAAAATCACGGGTCGCCATGTCAACAGCCTTCCGGTACGTTCCTGCCCCTGTGTTTGCGTATACCTGAGCATTGAAAATTGTCTGCCTGTACTGGTCGTCCGCCCGGCGCAGCACAGCATATTCAGCTCTGCTCATGTCGTTTGTCGTAGCTTCGATCAGAGCGTTAAGCTTCCGGTCGTTGACCTGAAAGAACGTTCCCTCAATTTCAGCAGCTCCGGAAAAAGGCTGCAACGGTGTTTTAAAGCCTTTTTGTATTGCCTGTAATATCTTACGTTCCTGCGCCGTCCTGCCGTCACCGTAGGACTTTCGCAAAGCCTCCTCGATCTGAGCATTGAGCTTGTTGAATCTCGGCGGAAACTTCTTCATGTTGCGCCTGCGGTAATCCTCAAGCGCCTGAAGCTGTAACACCTGCCACTGCTCCCATTCAAAGCCGAGTCTTGTTTCCTCTGCCTGATGTCTTTTCAGGTTGCGCATCATGGAGCCGATCAGCTCATCCTCGATTGCTTCAAACGCTTCGGAAATGTTGTAGGGCACAAAAAACACCGTCCTCTTTGTTTAAAATACATATTGATTTTTCCATAGCATTTCATTATAATATAATTATGGAACATATAGCTTTTGAATGGGACAAAAACAAAAACGAAATCAACAAAAGAAAGCATAAAATTTCTTTTGAAGAAGCTTCAACCGTTTTTTACGATGCGGAAGCATTAATGATACCTGACCACAAGCATTCAGAACAGGAGGAAAGATTTGTTATTTTAGGTACAAGCTCAAAAGCTAATCTGCTTGTTGTCTGCCATTGCTATCGGCAATCAGAAACGGTAATCCGGATTATTTCCGCAAGAAAAGCAACTAAAAACGAGGAACATCAGTATTATGACAGTATGTGAGGTGATAAATATGAAAGACGAATATGATTTTTCTAATGCTGTCAAAAATCCATATGCCAGGAAACTTAAACAGCAGGTTACAATAAACCTCGAATCCGAAACGGTAAACTATTTCAAAGATATGTCAACCGAAACAGGTATACCTTATCAGACCCTTATCAATCTTTATCTTGCCGATTGCAAAAACAAAAAATTAAAGCTGAATATGTCGTGGGGATAATTCTCAGCCGCTCTGTTTTTTCAGGGCGGCTTTTTCTAATCTGTAAACAATAAAGGCTCAGACATCGTTTCTACGCCCGTCTGAGCCTTTATTCTCTGCACCTCGGTACTTTTCCAGTCATCATCCTTTGTGTCGCCGTACAGCTCGTCAACAGCCGCTTCAATGCTCATAATGCCCTGAGTCCGTCCCTTGCCGACTGTTTCGACCTGGGATTCAAAGCTCGGGTTAGCGTACTCGCCGAAGGGAACTTCTATTTCGATCTCTTTCGGCTGTTCATTGTTCATCACTGCGATCACATCAAAAACTGTCTGTATCAGCTTCGGCAGAACAGTCTGCAATACTCCTACGATCTTGTTGCGGGTGTACAGTGTTGTCTTTTCCTTTTCCCTCTGGGCTTCTGCATTGTCAAGCTTTTTAACATCAATACCAAGTGTCGATGGTGATATGATCCCCTGCAAAGCAAGGTCAAGGGCTGTTATGTACGTTGCAAGGTAACTTTCGTGAGGTATCTGCGGCTGTATCAGCTCGGGTCTGGGCTGTGTTGTTGTCTCGGAAACAATACCGTTGCTTTCAACAAAAATGTTGTCAAAGGGGTTCGGCTTCATATCCTCGCCGGTATACGGATTTTTCGGTGTGTAATTCGGCGGAAGGAACTTCATCGGTCTGCTCTGACGCACAGCATAAAGCCACTGCGACCATGCTTCATCAAGTGCGTCAAAGCTGTCGCATTTTCCGCCGTCAAAAAGGCTTCTCCCCCTGCCCTCAAAGGTGCCGCTTGAATAGAACATCATAGGCACAGCCATCAGCAGACATTTATCAAATTCAACATCCCTGAGTCCGGCAGTCTGCGGCAGAATGTCAAGGGGTACAGACCTTTCATTTCTCGTCAGCTCATATCGCACATATCCGAAGCCGTAGTGCTCACAGAGCACATAATTTCCATTGTTTTCATTGTAAACAGTCCTGAAAATGATCTCGGTTATCCGTCCTCTCCTGCGTACAAGCTCTATTCTGTCTCCGGGATAAAACTCAATTATCGGCTGGGCTGATATATCGCTGTCAAGGCTGATCTTAAAAGCGCCGTCACCGATTATGAGCGTTTCGCAAATTGCTTTGCTTACCAGTTCGTCAAAGCTGTTATCCTCAGCAATTTTATCCCATCTTTCCGAAATGCTTTCGGGCAGTTTGATGTCGTTCATGTCAGCCGTGACAACAGCGGTCAGAACATCAACAATAAGCTTCGGAATACCTGTGTGAGCCTTGCGTATTTCCATCCCACGGGTCGGAACGGCAGCCCAGAACATACTCCTGTCGGTGCTGATCTGTTTGTATAGCTGCGACAGCTCCCAGGCGTTGCCACGATACCATATTCTGTTTTTGGCAGCGTTTGATAAATAGTCAAGCTGCTCCATGATAGTAATACCCGCAGTTTGCGCCGGTTCTATCTGTAAAAAGCTTCTCATTGCATTCCTCACCTTGTCTATGATACTCATTTACTGACTCCAATCTGTGTTACATACGGCAAAAACGCATATTGTACACTGTTAATCATATGATCATGTCCATCCTCAGGCTCATTGTCCTTGTCTTCCTTCCAGCTGTACAGTTCAAGCTCTGATATATAATCCGTGCATTGATCCAGTACAACAAGCTTATCCTGTGCAAACCACCCAAGCTGTAAATTGATTCTGTCGATGATCTTCATTTTTTTCCATGCCGGGTTAAAAATATAAATACAGCCGTTTTCCCTCTTGTATTTGTTCAGCTCTGTTATTGTCGCCTGATCTGCACTGTCAATAAATACATTACGGGCAAGTCCCCAGTTATTTTTACAGCGGTCAAGGAACTGCACAAATTTAACAGCCGTATCACTTGGCGCGATCGGTGTACGCAGATCTGCATTGTTGAAAACCTGCTCATCCAGAAGGAACAGCCGACCACGGTTCGTTATGCCGATAAAG
>CACWVH010000095.1 GCA_902764235.1 uncultured Ruminococcus sp. | reverse complement strand
TAGAAACAATATATAGAATCATTCATCGAGTGGGAATGAGCTTTAAAGGGTAAAAACTTCGCTTTACAAGCGGCTTTTGAGCCGATAAGGGTTTGTTCTGACAACGGTTTGACAACATTTGTTAATATTCATAAGTAAAGAGCTAACAGATTTTTGATGTCTGTTAGCTCTTTTTGTCGTTTTATTATTACCTTTGAGATTTAAGTGCTGATGAACCCAAGTCTGTTTATTTAAGTAATCCTTTTGAAATTGTTTCTGCACGAATAGTAGTAGTGTCATGTTCCGGGTAATGATAACGCCACTCGTCATATTCTTCCTTTGTTATCTCTCCCGATAAATACTTCTTAGTTTGCTCAGCATAAGAGCGTATCATTCGATATAAGGTATTCAATTCTGGATTATCTTGGGGAATGGTTTTATTGAGTGCAGGTTGAAATATGCCAGGAGTTATATCCATATATATTTTACCGTTGTCATCAATCGTATGAGTTATTCCAAAACGATCTTCAATTGCAAATAATGTAAACATAACACCCATATAAGAGTCAATGTCCGGTACGGATATGGCATCGGGAGAAACATCCAGAAAATGAGCGAACGCTTTTATTAATTCTTCTTTTGGTGTTCGTCTGTTGTTTTCATACTGTGTCATACGGGATTCGGCATTTCTTTCCGTAAAGCCGACCTGAATTCCGAGCTTTTTCTGTGTGATATTTCGTAATTTACGAAAAAACAGTAATCTTTCACCTATTGACATATATATTTCCCACTCCTAACATTTCATTATAAATAAGTATATCACGGTGTTTAAGATAGTGTCAATAAGAATATCTAAAGTGTTATAGGTATGGAAAAATAATAAAAACATTGACAAACACAAATAATGCGTATATAATAAGAATGTCAACTGGAGCAAATACGCTCCAGTTGATAAATGATGCTTATTCTAGATTTGAAATCAAGGAGGTGATTATAATGGAAGCAAGAATGTTTCTGTCTGTTGAGGATGTTGCTGAAGAGCTTGGTGTTTCAAAGTCCTTTGCATACCGTATCATGAGAAAGCTGAATGCAGAACTCAAGGAAATGGGCTATGTTACAGTAGCAGGCAAGATCAACAGAAGGTATTTTATTGAGCGTACTTGTTACGGAGTCAAGACAAAGGAGGTGATCTGATTGCCGGTCTATAAGGACGAAAAAAACAAAACGTGGACTGTTATCTACAGGTTCACAGACTGGAAGGGGAATCGAAAGCAATCCACCAAAAGAGGGTTCAAGACAAAACGAGAGGCACTTGCTTGGGAGCAAAACCAGCTTAAGATGAAGAAAGCAGAGCTGGAAATGACCTTTGATGATTTTATCGGACTGTACATTGCTGACAAGAAGAAGCGTATCAAAGAAAACACCTGGAGCACAAAAGAGCATATTATCAGGACGAAGATACTACCCTACTTCTCTAAGCGTAAACTATCAGACATCAAGCCTAAGGACATAATTGCATGGCAGAATGAGATGATGCAAGGAAAAGACGGCACATTGTATTCTCCGGTCTATTTGAAGACAATACACAATCAACTAAGTGCAATCTTTAATCATGCCGTCAGGTTTTACGGTCTGAGAGAAAACCCTGCTGCTAAAGTCGGTAGTATGGGAAAGAAGAAAAGTAGAGAGATGCTTTTCTGGACAAAAGAAGAATATCTCAAATTTGCCGAAGCAATTATGGACAAGCCGATTTCATTCTATGCCTTTGAGATGTTGTATTGGACAGGAATTCGTGAGGGTGAGCTGCTTGCTCTAACTCCTGCTGATTTTGACTTTGTGAAAAAGACAGTTACGATAAACAAATCTTATCAGCGGATACACAAAGAAGATATTATCACCGATCCGAAAACGGAAAAGAGCAACCGCACGATAAAAATGCCCGACTTCCTTGCAGAAGAAATGAAAGACTTTATCAGACAGCTTTACGGTATTTCTTCATCAGATAGAATGTTTCAGGTGACAAAGCATTTCTTACATCATGAGATGGAGAGAGGAACTCAACTATCAGGTGTCAAACGTATCCGTATTCATGATCTGAGACACAGCCATGTTTCTCTCCTGATCGAAATGGGATATTCGGCAGTCGCTATCGCTGAACGTGTTGGACACGAAAGCATAGATATTACATACCGTTATGCACACATGTTCCCTTCAACTCAGGATGATATGGCAAATAAGCTCAATAATCTTAGAAAGGATAATAAAGATGTCAACTAAACTGATGGATAAGTACAATCGCCATCGAAGCATAACTGTCGGTTTCAGAGTATCCCCGGAGGAGAACGAGGAGCTGAACAACGCAGTCGCTATATCAGGACTAAATAAACAAGAATACTGCTATCGACGTTGTATGCAAAGAGAGATAATTGTGCAAGGCAATCCAAGAGTGTACAAAGCACTCAAAGAAATGATGAATAACATCTATGAGCAGCTGCAGCATATAGGCAGCGTTTCGGAAATGTCCCCGGAAATGCATGAAACGCTTAAGCTGATCGCAGTCACTCTCGATGGAATGAAGGAGGAAAGTCAATGAGTTTACAAAATGAAATGACTGTCCCGGATTTATCTGCTGCAACAGATAAGGAACAGTCATCTCAAAGTACCCTTAACGAAGATACTGATGATATTATACATCAGAATGAGGAAATTATCAATAACTCTGATGAAGATATTGATGATTTTGACTTTGGAGCTTATGACACCTGGGGATATGATAGGCTAAGTACAGTTTCAATGTCCGAACTTTTTGAGAACGTGTACAGAAGCAAGCCGCCGATCATTGACGGCTTGCTGTACAGGGGCGTGTACATCTTCGCCGGAGCACCGAAGCTCGGCAAAAGTTTTTTGATGTCGCAGCTTGCTTACCACATAAGCACAGGCACATCAATGTGGAATTATACAGTGCATAAAGGGACTGTCTTGTATCTCGCACTTGAAGATGATCTCCGCAGACTGCAAGAGCGAATGTACAGAATGTTTGGCACTGCTCAAAACGAAAATCTGTATTTTTCTGTTTCTGCTGATAAGATCGGCGGCTCGTTGGAGGATCAGCTTGCAGGGTTTGTTGCAGAGCACACAAAAACGTCACTCATCATAATCGATACTTTGCAAAAAGTGAGGGAATGTAAAAATGACAATTACAGTTATGCGAGCGATTACGACATAATAGCAAAGATGAAAAGCTTTGCAGACAAGAATTGTATCTGTATGATACTTGTCCATCACACCCGGAAGCAAGATGCTAATGATAAGTTCGATATGATCTCCGGCACAAACGGCTTACTCGGAGCGGCTGATGGTGCGTTCGTCCTTGTCAAAGAAAAGCGTACGAGTAACGCAGCAGTGCTTGACATCTCCGGGCGAGATCAACAAGATCAGAAATTGTATCTTAACCGTAACCCCGACACTTTGATTTGGGATCTTGACAAAGCGGAAACCGAACTGTGGAAGGAGCCGCCGGATCCGTTCCTTGACAGAATTTCCGATTGGCTTTCTGCTAACGAAAATAAATGGTCAGGCAGTCCGACAGGGCTTGTACAAGCGCTCGATCTTGAACTAAAGCCTAACACACTAACACAAAAATTGAATGTAAACGCTGATCGCTTGTTTAACGAATACAAGATAATTTATAAAAGCACAAGAAGTCACGAGGGAAGAAAAATATCACTGAGTAAATCACTTGCATGACGCAGCGTGTCGATGCGTGACGGTCGTGACGGTCTTTTTGGTAGTGGGGCGGTGTCAAAAACATCGTCACCATCGTCACGGACCGTCACGCTTTAGAGAAACTCACCAAATATCAAGGAACATTTTTGTATGATTGACAGAAATTGAAATTTAGCAATTTTATCAGAACGGCATTTTATAAATTACAGGAATTTTGAAAAAAGCCCTTTTCCTCTCTGTCGATTTTTTGAATTTTGGTGAGCGGAGCGATTTACGTTTTTTGCAAATTTGCGAAAATCTGTAGGGGTGTGGGAATTTCACCAACAAGCCGATTTGTACGGCATTTAGGCGTACAAAATCTCTGCTTGCGACCTCCTACGGAGGTCATTTTTGCCATATATTTATTTATCACAAGAATGCGGTTTTCAGAAAGCACAGAAAAAGGAGTTGAGAAGAAAATGCCAAAAACAAAACTGTCACGAGTTGATGTAAGAATGACACCGGAAGAAAAAGAAAATTTGAAAAACAGGGCAGATAAGGCACATATGAGTGTTTCAAAATACATCGTTTATCTCTCGGAAACAAAAAGAGTTATCTTGAAAGATGATATTGAGAAGCTGACTGTAGAAATATCAAGGATAGGAAGTAACATCAATGAGATTGCTTATATCGGCAACTATCAGAAGTATTTTTGCAAAGGACAGCTCGAAGTTGTATCGAAATATCTGCAACAAATTATAGAGCTGCAGAAAAAAATACTTTGTGCTATGTTCAGTGAAGAAGATCATACGCTTATTTCTCTTGAAAAGAAAATAGAGAATCTTACGAAAAGTTTGAACAGCATTGTTGGCAGAAAAACAAATTGATAAGATATTGTTAAAACGATCGGAATCTCAAAGTTCAAATGATGAAGCTGTTCTATCAGGCTATACGGGAAGAAAGGATATTATAATGAAAAACTATTATCTTGCGACTTACAAGAAGTCTGACGGAATTTATGACACAGTTCTTGTCCTTACAGACAGCGTAGAAAAAGCAGAGGAGCATTTCAAAGCTTATGCTATGGCAACTGTTCGGATCGCAGCCGAAGATGAGATTTATTACTATCGCAGCAAGGGTTGTCCGGTTGTGGAGCTTTGAATACCCTCAAAAGGGTACACTTATCCCACTGCCCAAACAGAATGCTTTTTTGCATAAGCAAACATGAGTAGATTTGTACAGGCAAACAAAACATTCAGTTTGTGAAGATTTTTGCAATCCCGCGATATCGAACTTTTGTGAATTTGAAACGAACCTTGATGTAATAAAATGCGTGTTCTACTTTGCAGCGAACAGAGGATTTGCGATGATCAATTTCTTTTTCCCGGTTAATAGCATTATCTGAAACAGCTTTGATACTTTTGGGTCTTCGTACAATACGGAAATCTATTTTGCTGAAATGCTCATCGTTTACGATTTCGTCACGCTTTTCAAGACCAATATAGCCGGAATCACCATAAGCCACTTCATTATCTTCACGAAGCAGCTTGTGTGCTTCTGTGACATCATGAACATTCGTAGGCGTTGCTGTAATGGTGTGAACATAACCCGTTCCGGCATCTGCTCCGATATGACATTTCATGCCGAAACGCCATTCGTTGCCCTTCTTTGTCTGGTGCATTTCAGGATCTCCGGCTTTCTCCTGATTCTTCGTTGAACTCGGTGCATTGATGATAGTGGCGTCTACAATAGTACCGCCTTGTTCGAGAACATAATTGATAGCCTTGAACATTTGCTCTCCCAGATGATTCTTCTCCAATAGATGTCTGAATTTGAGCAGGGTTGTTGCATCCGGTACCTGTTCTTCGTTGAAATCAATGCCCATGAATTTTCTGAATGCATAGCTGTCGTAGACTGCATCCTCGATACCTTCATCAGAAAGATTGAACCACACCTGCAAAAGATACATTCTCGGCATCTTTTCTATCCCTTTGGTGGGTCTGCCGCGTTTTCCATTTGGATAATATGGTCTTACAAATTCTACCCACTCATCCCACGGAATTATTTCTTCCATTACATCAAGAAATTCTTCTCTTTTCGTCTTTTTCTTTCTGTTGCTGTACTCAAAATCACTGAATGTCATCTGTCCCATTTTTTTCGCTCCTATGCTTTTTCTTTCTATCTTTATTATAGCATAGTTAGTTACCATTATTTTTCATTATTCTAATTTAGAATTATATTTTTTGATTAAATCAGTGGTTCCCTAAATATTATTGTAGGAATAGAGATATTGAAAAGTTTTCTTTTTAATATTAATTTTATATTGAAAAGTTGGCAATAAACATATCTACTAATTGTAGTGTGCTGTACAATCATATTATTTTGTGATATAATATAATCCAAAATCAGCGTTAAGGAGGTGCAATTATGATCAGAATTTGTGTTTGTGATGACAGCATGGTGTTTTTGAATGATTTCAAAAAAGCTGTAGAGGGACTTTTGCCTCATGGGAAGTATTCTGATCACGAATTTGAATTAAAGCTCTTTGCTGAGGCTGAAGGTCTGTTGAACTATTGTGTTAGTAACTACCCAGATATTGTTTTTCTTGATATTGAGATGCCAAAACAAAACGGATTAGAAATTGCTGATGCACTGAATAAACTTTGTGTTTATACGCTAATTATTTTTGTAACGAGTCATGATGATCTTGTTTTTACTTCTCTGCGTTACCATCCGTTTCGGTTTTTGAGAAAGACGCATTTGTCAGGCGAACTTTTGGAAGCACTTGATTCGGCTATAGAAGAAAGAATAATAAAAGACAAAACACTTACTCTCGGTTCTAAATATTTAGGTAAGAAATTGCTTGTGTCGCAAATAATGTATATAGAAAGCGATAAAAACTATGTTTGCATTGTCACTAATAATAATACAGAATATCTTTACAGAGCAACTGTTTCTTTTCTGGATAAGGAACTTTCATCCTATGGTTTTATCAGGGTTCATTCCGCGTTTATCGTAAATATGGCATATATCAAGGCGCTGAACAATGATTCACTGTTGCTCTTTAACAATAAGACGATTGCTGTATCCAGAAAATATAAGCCTGTACTGAAAAATATGTTTTCCAAATATCTCAGGAGGTAACGGTGGTGGATATATTCACTTACATTCTTTCTTTTTCCGCCTTTACTGGTGTAGCAGTATTCTTTATTTCACTATTTATGACTGGAGAAATCAGATTTTCAAGCATATCAAAAATAAGTACTGCTGTAATTTCTGTTGTTATGTTCATTTTACATATGTTGCTTCAATGTTTCAAAGATATTCCCATATCTGTTCCTTCGCTGATGATGTCCTCAACTATCATACCATTTTTTTTAGAGGGCATAGCTATGATGATCTGTCTTATGGTATATTCATTTATTGAATATAAAAAAGTAGAATTTTTTAACCTTGTTTTACCGGTATTTATGTTTCATATATCGTTTATTTTATCCGGAGTCTTTGGAAGTATAATTTTGGATTTAATAAAAAATCGGCTAATGCTTGATTCCATGATATACGCAGAAGGCATTGATCTGTTGTTACTAAAGACTGTGCAGCTTTTATCTCTATGTTTGCTTTTATTGATTTTATATTTTACCTGCAAAAAGGTGAAAAGTGTTGTTCCTTCAATCATTGTCATGTTGCTGCCAAATATACTATTCTTTTTTGTAGTTTTTTGGTATGAATCAAGATATATAAGCAATGCCTATTCTGTAGAACTAAATAGGTTAACTAACCTGCCTGATTTGGTGTATTTTCTTTTGCTTGTATTCTCCGCTCTGTTTTATCTCGGTACATTTTTTGTTATTTATCAGGTTGGGAGGAATATAAAAGTAGAACAGGAACGGGAATTTTATAAAAATATGATAGAGCTTGAGAGAAAACGATATAAGGAGATTAGTCACTACGCTAAAGAAACAGAAAGACTAAGACACGATTTGAAAAATATGCTTTTGACAATAAAAACAGATGTCGATGAACATGATGAAGATTCTGCAATGGAAAAGCTGACTCTAATCATTAAAGAAACAGAAGGTGAAGGAACATTCATTAACACTGGAAACAGGACACTTGATCATATCCTGAACCTTAAATTATCAGAAAAAGCCGAGCATATAAATATTTTAATATCTGGAGATGCATCGGGAATAAATGCCCTAAGCGATATTGATATGTCTATCCTTATTGGAAATATTATGGATAATGCTATAGAGGCAACTGATAAAGAAAAGTGTGCTACTATAGATCTTTCTTTTTTTGTCAGGAATCAATATCAGGTCATTTTGTGTAAAAACACAATAACTGTCCCAGTCATAAATAGAAATAATCTTTTTGTTAGTACTAAATCTGATAAAAAACATCACGGCTTTGGAATAGGCTCGGTAAAACGGGTTGTGGAAAAGTACAACGGCATAACAGATATTTATGAAGAAAACGGTATGTTTTGTGTGCAAGTAATGTTTCCTATAAAAAATAATTAAAGATTTACTGTCTCGCTCGTGCGGGGCAGTTTTGTTTTTTATCCCAAAATCCTTCTAATTATCCCTAAAATAAGAAAAGTTTTTGTTTTTATGTAAGCGTCAAATAGTAAGCGTATAGACAAAAAATCACGGGACAAGCAAAAAGCAGATCCCGTGATTTTCTAATTATAGAAATATGTCAGTTATTG
>CACWVH010000094.1 GCA_902764235.1 uncultured Ruminococcus sp. | reverse complement strand
TATGGGTGAACAACTTAAAAACCTGAAATGCATAAAACAACGCATTATCTCTGGGTTTTTCAGAACAATCAATAATGAGTTTCACGGATTCAGGTAAAAGAATAACGTAAGTGAAGCTGATACTGCGATTCTGACAGCGCAGGCATTGTATCGGCAGAAATAAATATAAAAAAAGCTTGAAAAATCTGAAAACGTGTGATATAATATATAAGTCTTTGGAGCCGTCACTTGTGATGGGATTCATTGCAAGGTCTTATGACCGAACTTTGAAACGGACAGTCCTCTGCCGCAGGGCATGAATGTCTATAAATAACAGGAGGAATAAAAATGGACGCATTAAAAATGGTCGCAGCTTCTTCAATCAAAGCTGAAAAGCCCCAGTTCGAGATCGGTGATACAGTACGTGTCAGCGTAAATATCCGCGAGGGCGAAAGAGAAAGAATCCAGATGTTCGAGGGTACAGTCATTGCCAAAAGAGGCAGCGGCGTTGCAGAGACCTTCACAGTAAGACGTCTTTCATATGGCGTCGGCGTTGAAAGAGTATTTCCTGTAAACAGCCCTAACGTGGTTGATGTCAAGGTTGTCAGACACGGTAAGGTTCGCAGAAGCAAGCTCTACTATCTGCGCGGCAGAGTTGGTAAGGCTGCTAAGGTCAAAGAACAGATCAAATGATCCAACCATGAAAAAGGGACTTAATTGTCCCTTTTTTGCTACCTGCTGACAGAGGAAAATGCTATGAAAAGAGAAATGCAACATTCTTCAGTTGAACAGATATATATAGACATTTCCGATACACTTGCTGCGTTTCGGAGCCTGATCGGACTTGTGTATTTTCTGATTGCAGTTGTTCTTGTCTTTTCGTGCATAATGTATATATTTTTCGAGATCGTTCCCGTAAAGGGGACTTATGACGTAGGCAGCGGTGATTCGGTCAACTGCCTTGTGCAGCTGCACGGCAGCACTCCGGAAAAGGGTGACCTTGTTGTCCTGAAAAAGCAAGGACTGTCTGCAAGGATAGTTGAGGATAAGGGCTTTTCCACGGATGAAAAGTATAAGGATTATCAGCTGTCGGATGAATATCTGCTTGTCAGCATAAATGAAGTTAACGGAAGCAGGACGCTTGCCGCAGTAAAGCCGGAGGAAATCAAGGGAAAGATTGTTTTTGTTGTCTCTCCGATAAAATACTTCGGCACACCGCCCGATAAGCTGTTCTGATCTATATAAAGGGTATACTGATCGTATTTTAACAGCTTTGCTGTTTTCAGTGTTTCCACAGATAATACATGAGAGGTGTTATTATGTCTGAACGTAAAAAAATCAAAGAAAACGAAAAAGAGTATGATGAGGAACTGGATGAGGAGCTTGATGAAGAGCTTGACCTCGATGTAGAGGAAGGTATCAGCATTACATCATTCATTTTTGAATGGGCAAATGCCTTTATGGTGGCATTGATAGTCGTAATTCTCCTTCTTACCTTCGTTTTCAGACAGGTAACAGTAAGCGGTACGTCAATGACGGATACTCTTGATGACGGCGACAGGCTGATTATTTCAAGCTTTATGTATAAGCCGCAGTACGGAGATATCGTAGTAATAAGCCACGGCGAGAATTACAGCGACCCGATCATAAAAAGAGTTATCGCAACAGAAGGACAGTCACTTTCCATCAATTATGATACATATGAGGTCAGCGTTGACGGAGTAATACTCAATGAACCGTATATAAAGGGAAATACGGTCAAGCTTCTGCATGATCCGCTTGAGATACCCGATAAAATACCGGAGGGCTATTGCTTTGTAATGGGTGATAACCGTCAGGGCTCACTGGACAGCCGAAGCGCTGAGATCGGTCTTATCCCTGTAGAAAATATTATAGGCAAGGCAGAGCTGAGAATTTTCCCCATGGATAAATTCGGAAGCGTATATAACTGATCGCCGCAGTCAGGCTGTGTAGCCGTCCGCTCAGAGCGGATGGCTGCACTTCAGATTTATATGGAGAAAAAAGGTGCACTATGGAAGAATTGAAGTCAATACAGTGGTTTCCGGGTCATATGACCAAAACCAAAAGAAAAATTGAATCACAGCTGAAGCTTATTGACGCTGTTGCGGTGCTGCTTGATGCAAGAGTACCCTATTCAAGCTGTAATCCCGATCTGAGAAGTATTATCAACAATAAGCCTAGGATCGTCGTACTGAATAAATGCGATATGGCAGATCCTTCTCAGACAAAGAAATGGCTTTCACTTTTCCGACAGAAGAATATTGCTGCAATAGCTCTTGACTGTAAATCAGGCAAGGGCTTGAACGCTTTTATTCCTGCAGTGAAGGATGTTCTGTCTGAAAGGATAGAGGCATGGAATAAAAAAGGAATGACAGGCAGAACGATAAAGGTTATGGTGGTAGGAATACCTAACGTGGGAAAATCCTCCTTCATTAACCGGATGTCCAGACAGAACAGGGCAAAGGTGGAGGACAGACCCGGCGTTACAAGGGGCAATCAGTGGTTCACTATCGGCAAGGGCTTTGATCTGCTGGATACCCCGGGAGTTCTGTGGCCGAAGTTCGATGATCCGCTTGTTGGTGAAAAGTTAGCATACATAGGCTCGGTGAAGGATGATATCCTTGACACTGAACAGCTTTCCGGCAGACTTCTTGAATATCTCAGGGATAATTATCCCGATCCTCTCTGTGCAAGATATAAGCTGGAAAAGGAAATGATAATGCCGATGCAGGGCTATGAGATACTTGAGCTTGTAGGCAGAAAAAGAGGAATGCTCGTGTCCGGAGGCGAGATAAATACTGAAAGGGCAGCGGCGACTGTTCTTGATGAATTCAGAAATGCGACCCTCGGAAAACTGACGATAGATAAGGCGGAGGAACATCCAGATGTTAGAGTATGAGAAAATGTACATGGAACAGGGCTATACAGCAATCTGCGGAGTAGATGAAGCAGGCAGGGGACCGCTTGCAGGTCCTGTATATGCAGCGGCTGTTATACTGCCCGAGGGACTTCTGATAGAGGGCGTTAACGATTCAAAAAAGCTCAGTGAAAAAAAGCGTGAGCAGCTTTTTGATGTAATAAAAGAAAAGGCTGTCGCATATTGTATTGCAAGCGCATCTGTTGAGGAGATAGAGGAGCTGAATATCCTCGGAGCGGCAATGCTTGCTATGAAAAGAGCAGTGGAGGGGCTTTCTGTAAAGGCCGATTTTGCAATGATAGACGGCAATAAAAAGCCGGAGCTTGAGATACCCTGCGAGGCTATCGTAAAGGGCGACGCAAAAAGCGAATCAATAGCGGCAGCGTCCATCCTTGCAAAGGTAAGCAGAGACCGGGTAATGCTTGAAATGGCAGAAAAATACCCTCAGTACAGCTTTGAAAAGCATAAGGGCTATGCAACAAAGGTTCACAGGGAAGCAATACTTGAATACGGACCGTGTGAGATACACAGACCCTCATTCCTGAAAAAGCTGCTGTCAGATAAGAAATGAAGCAGGAAAAGACACAGGCTAAAAGGACAGGCGATATCGGTGAGGCAGCAGCAGAGCGGTATCTTCGCAGGAAAGGCTATGATATCCTCGCAAGGAATTACCGCATCAGAGGCGGCGAGACAGATATAATTGCGGCAAAGGGAGAATATATTGTTTTTGCGGAGGTAAAGACAAGGAATACAGCTTCACTTGCCCGGCCGTCAGATTGGGTGGATATCCGCAAGCAGAAAAAGCTTATCCTGTCGGCAGCTGATTATCTTGAAAAGCATGATACTCAGCTTCAGCCGAGATTTGATGTGATAGAGGTAGTCTATGACAAACGCACGGAGATCATAGTCAGCATTGAGCATATAGAGGACGCATTCACCCAGACCGGTGATTATGCGCAGTTCTGAAAAAGATGGAGTAGTACCTGAATATATGAAACTCGTTTTTAATTGATTGAGTGATTCCAGTGATGAAGCGTGGTTTTATACATTTTCCGACATTTTGTCTCTCGCCCATACGGTGCAGCTTCTCCAGCCCATCCCCCCTGTCCCTTCCCAGAGGGAAGGGGGAGAATTAAGGGACGGCGGCAGGCGGGCGCCTGCCGCCTGGATAAAATAAAACCCGGAGGATTTATCAAAAATCTTTTCGACAAGTTCGCAGATTCAGGTATTAATATTTATCAGAGAAACAGAAAATGTATAGTTTTGTCGGTATTGAGATAACTCTTGTTCAGGAAAGGAAATAATATGAAGCTTTTTGATATGCACTGCGATACGCTGTATCGTGCCTATACGGAAAAAAGTACGCTGTTTGACGACAGCTTTCATATCTCATTCAATAAGGCAGGGAATATACACCCGTATATACAGTGCCTTGCGGTCTGGATACCTGATGAGTACAGAGGCGAAGCAGCATGGGAGCTTTTCTGCGGCTGTGTTGAAAAGCTCAGGGAGCAGCTTGAGGGCACTGATATAAAATGGTGCAAAAGCGCCGGTGATATCAGAGCTGTCGCTGAAAGCAAGGGGCATGGTATCATACTGACTGTGGAGAGCGGAGCAGTCCTCGGCGGAAGGCTTGACAGAATACAGGAGATATATGATATCGGTGTGCGAATGATGACGCTGACATGGAACGGTGAAAACGAGCTTGGCGACGGTATCATGGTAAAGGAAAACAGGGGGCTGACAGCTTTCGGAAAAGCAGCTGTGCGTGAAATGGAGCGGGTCGGCATGATCGTTGATGTTTCCCATGCAGGAGAGAAGCTTTTTTCGGATGTGGCAGAGATCGCCCGCAGACCCTTTGCAGCATCACATTCAGATATGCGTGCCGTGACTGCTCACCCGAGAAACCTTACAGACGGTCAGTTCAGAAGGCTGATGTCGGACGGCAGCCTGACAGGTCTGAATTTCTGCGCTGATTTTCTCAGATCAAAAAAAAGTGAAACTGATTTTTCCGGCGTCTTGCAAGAGTCGGGAATGTATGATATAATAAGGCATACTGAATATATGCTTTCCCTCGGAGGACGCAGGAATATTGCAATGGGCGCTGATTTTGACGGCGCAGATCTTCCGCAGGATATAACAGGGCTTGAATCAATGGAAAAGCTTTATGCTCTGTTTTGTGAGCAATTCGGAAAAGAAATTTCAGACGATATATTTTTCGGCAACGCTTATCGTTTCTTTACTGAAAACCTGAGCTGAGCCGGTGAAAATATAAACCAAAAATCTATCTGCCAAAGAAAGAAGGAAAATGTATGAATTACAACAGTACAAGGGATAAAAACAGAGTGGTATCGGCTTCTCAGGCTATTGCTCAGGGTATCTCTGAGGAGGGCGGTCTTTTCGTACCGCAGGAGCTTCCGCAGTACAGCACTGAGGATATCAAGGCAATGCTCGCAGAGGATTACAGGGGCAGAGCAAAGAAGATCATGGGTGATTTTCTCGGCGATTTCACTGCGGAGGAGATCAGCGAAAGCGTTGATGCAGCCTACACAGCAGAAAAATTCGGCGGAGAAAACCCTGCGCCTATCTCATATATCGAAAGCGGCGATAAGAAGATGTCACTTCTTGAGCTGTGGCACGGTCCGACCTGCGCCTTCAAGGATATGGCTCTGCAGATCCTTCCGCACCTTCTTACTAAATCAGTGAAAAAGACCTATGACGGCAAGCAGGCAGTTATCCTCGTTGCAACAAGCGGCGATACAGGAAAAGCAGCGCTTGAGGGCTTCAGGGATGTTGACGGAACAAAGATCATGGTATTCTATCCCGTAGACGGTGTATCCCCCATGCAGAAAAGACAGATGGCAACCCAGAAGGGTGAGAATGTCAGCGTTGTTGCAATAAAAGGTAATTTCGATGATGCACAGACAGGCGTCAAGAAGATCTTTACTAACAATGAAATCAAGGAAAAGCTTGCTGCAAACAATATGCTTTTCTCAAGCGCAAATTCCATCAACTGGGGCAGACTCCTTCCGCAGATCGTCTATTATTTCTCAGCATACTGCGATATGGTAAACGAGGGTAAGATCGCTCTGGGAGACAAGATCAATGTATGCGTTCCGACAGGAAACTTCGGCAATATCCTTGCCAGCTTCTACGCAATGAACATGGGACTTCCGGTGGGAAAATTCATCTGCGCTTCAAATTCAAACAATGTACTGACAGATTTCATCAGAACAGGTACATATGATAAAAAGAGAAAATTCTATACTACTATCTCACCGTCAATGGATATTCTCGTTTCAAGCAACCTTGAAAGACTTCTTTATCATCTCACCGGCGAAAACGCAGAGAAGGTAGCAGAGCTTATGAACGCACTCAGTACCGACGGCGTATATACAGTTGACGCAGATGTAAAGGCAAAGCTTGACAAGTATTTCTGGGGCGGCTTCTGCGACGACGAAAATACACAGAAGACTATCGGAAAGCTTTATAAGGAAGAAAACTACCTTGCAGACACACATACAGCAGTTGCTGTAAACGTATATGAGCAGTATGTTGAGCAGACAGGCGACAAGACTCCCACAGTCATAGCTTCAACAGCAAGCCCGTATAAATTTGCGAAGGCTGTGCTTATGAGCGTAACAGACGAAGCTCTCCCGGAGGACGAGTTCTCAATGGTAGACGAGCTTTCCGCAAAGACAAAGACAGCGGTACCTGCACCTCTCGCATCGCTCAAGGACGCAAAGGAAAGATTCAGCTTTGAGTGTGAAGTAGATGAAATGCCGCAGACAGTTCTTGACGGACTTTCAATAGGCTGAAAAGCTCCTTGGAAGCTTCCGGATAAATGATGAGGAAAAAAACATGGCAGTATTCACAATAGCCGATCTGCATCTTTCCTTCGGAACGGACAAGCCGATGGATGTTTTTCCGGGTTGGACTAATTATACAGACAGAATTGAAAAGAACTGGAAACGCCTTGTCACCGAAAAAGATACGGTGGTGATAGCCGGAGATATTTCATGGGCAATGGATCTGAGTGAAACATACAATGATTTCAGCTTTATCCATAAGCTGCCCGGAAGAAAAATAATTCTCAAGGGCAACCATGATTACTGGTGGACGACAAAGAAAAAAATGGACGCATATCTTGCCGCAGGCGGCTTCGACAGTATTTCCATACTTCACAACAACTTTTACACAGCGGACGGACTTGCACTTTGCGGTTCAAGAGGATGGTTCTATGATGCGGAGACTGACGCTGACATGAAGGTGCTCAGCCGTGAGGCAGGAAGACTCAGAATGTCGATAGAGCCTGCTGTGAAGGCAGGATATGAGCCGATAGTATTTCTTCATTATCCGCCGATATACAATAATATGGAATGCTGTGAGATAACCTCAGTGATGAAGGAATTCGGCATCAAAAAATGCTTTTACGGGCATATCCACGGCGGCAATGCTGCAAAAAGAGCGTTTATCGGTGAAAAGGACGGCATCAGCTACAAGCTGATCGCCTGCGACCACATAGGCTTCACGCCGCTGGCAGTATTATAAAACAGAAGTGTCTGCTCCTTTCTCAAGGGGCAGACATTTTTTTAGGTGTGTCGGGCATGACACTAATCTAACGGGTGAAAGTCCCGTCACGGGTAGTTACCGCCAAGTGTAGTGAACCGCAAGCTGTTTGCAGCAATGTAAACAGGGGAGGAAGCGGTGTAGCAAACCTTTTGAGCCTACGAACAGAAACTTGATATTAAGGCTAAATGGTGGATAAGGTTGCAAGACAAACCAAAGTCCAAAAGGTAAACGTAAAACCAAAGCAGTAAATCAAGAGGTTGTGGAGAGAAAGATTAGTGCCTTACCCCGAGAGACCCGTCCGGCGTGAAAACGTGCGAAAAAAAGCTTACGGACGGGGGTCAGCTGAGGTCATAGTAGGAGACAGCACCGGTCTCTGAAGGACTTAATGTGAATACAGTGCAAATCGCTGTAAGCAATGTCCGAATAATCCGAATCCGAGGATATATCTAAAGCAAGGGAACGTAACCCTTGACGGTAAAAGGGCGGTGGGAGTATTTTGGATAGATTTACAAACAGAATGAGGAGCAGCAAATGGAATTTATGGAAAAGATTTTAAGTAGAGAAAATATGCTGAGTGCGTTAAAAGCCGTCAAGCGAAACAAGGGTGCTGCGGGGATTGATAAAGTTACCGTAGATGAGCTTGACGAGTATTTCATAAGGAAATGGACAGAGATAAAAACTACCATTTTAGAAAAGAAATACAAGCCTCAGCCTGTAAGACGGGTTTACATCCCAAAGTCAAACGGCAAAATGAGACCGCTCGGAATACCAACAGTGGCAGACCGAGTAATACAACAGGCAGTTGCACAAGAGTTTGTAAGAATTTTCGATACAAGTTTCAGCAATTACAGTCACGGTTTCAGACCGCAGAGAAGCTGTCATACAGCGATGGAGCAAGTCAATGATGCAACAACATTACACCTTGTCAGAGGATTTCTGAAAGCAGGAGTAATGGAAAACGGAGTTATCTGTCAGAATGATGATGGAGTACCGCAGGGCGGACCGCTTTCGCCGATACTTTCAAACATCTATCTTGATAAGCTTGACAAGGAGCTTGAAAGCAGAGGACTTCGGTTTGTTCGTTATGCAGATGATGTCAACATATTCGTCAAAAGTGAAATGGCGGCGGATAGGGTGATGAAATCTGTAACGAGTTGGCTTGAAAGAAAGTTGTTTCTGAAAGTAAGTGCCACCAAAACAAAGGTTGTAAGACCTATGAAAAGTGAATTCTTAGGCTTTGGCTTTTGGAAGGGTAAGAAGGGTTGGAAATGTAAACCGTTGAATGACAGAAAGAAAAGACTATACAAAAAGTGCAAAGAAATTCTCGCCAGAAAACGGGCGGCTGCCAGACCGTTATCAGTCACATTTAACAAGCTCAATCAGGTGATAAGGGGCTGGATAAATTACTACCGAATAGGGAGTATGAAAGGCTTTCTTGACGAGTTCGGACAATGGCTCAGGCACAAGGTGAGAGTAATTATTATCAAGCAATGGAAACGACCGAAAACGGTATACCGTAATCTGATGAAGCTGAACAGGATATGCAAATGCAATATGTCAGATGAGGATATATTCAAGGTCGCAAATTCAAGGCTTGGCTTATTCAGGCGGTGTTCTATGAACGTCGTGAATTATTTGATTTCACCTAAGCTTTTGGAAAAGGCAAACAAAAAAGAGGGAAGACCTGCTTTAGTCAACCCTCTGAATTACTATCTCAGTTAGTTGTAGTAATATCTGTATTCATGTAGCGCCGTATACGAGACCCGTACGTACGGTGCAATGGGAGGTCGAGGGACAAAGTGTCCCTCGGTCTACCCTATTTCTATATTACACTGGAGGATTGAGGGGATACAAAATATCTGCGACTATTTGTAAAATATACTTGACATAATGATAACTATATAATACAATATGCTTGTAATGATAGTTGTCAAAATCACCTGAGAGGAGAGTTTTTTGTGTTAGACAATGTTCTGTTCCCGATTATCATTGCGGTTGTTGTGGTTTTGTTTGTCGCAATTGCCTGCTTGTTTAGAAACAAGAAAGCAAATTATGATGAACGCCAGCTTTTGGCTAGAAATGCCGCTTACAAGGGTGCGTTTTTCTTTTTGATTGTGTATTGCTTCACCTGCGGATTGTTGCGGATTTTTGATGTCAAATGGGCGGATACCTCTATACAAATGTTTCTCGGAATCATCATATCATTTGCGTTATTCTTGGCTATATCTATTCTAAAAGACGCGTTTTTTTCAAACTCGCAGAAACGAAATATGCAATCTATTATTTCTTTTTTCTCGTCCGGAATCGTAAGTGTTATGTTTTTCCTGTCGGGACTTGGTAAAGGAGATGTGTTATGGAATAACAGTGGGCTCTCTATCCTCACTTTGTATTTGATTGCCTCGGTTTGTTCATTTGTCTTGGGGATCCTTTCCGTTATTAAAATGAATTTGGAAAAACGCAGAGCGGAGGAGTAAATGAAAAATCTGAAATTGAAAAGCGCACGCGCCGCGCTCGATCTTTCACAGCAGCAGCTTGCCGAAAAAGTAGGTGTGAGTCGGCAAACAATCAACGCAATTGAAAAAGGGGATTATAACCCAACAATCAAGCTATGTATCGCTATTTGCCGTGCACTCGGAAAAAACTTAGACGATTTATTCTGGGAATCGGAATAAAATTCTAATTAGGAATTATAATGACAGCCGCCAAGCGGGATAATCTCCTGCTTGGCGGCTATTGCTAGTTTGCCCGAAATGGGCAGTAACTTGGCGGTGAAAGTCCGCTACACGCTTGGCAGTAGGAAGTGTTAGCAGAGGGCAAGGGTGTCCATCGTGAGGTG
>CACWVH010000093.1 GCA_902764235.1 uncultured Ruminococcus sp. | reverse complement strand
AAGGTGTTCCGAAAACGGTAACGGTATCATCGCTGACCTTTATAAGCGGCTTATCGTCATTTACCATCACCGCACGGCTGCCGAGCAGCTCACGCCAGAATCTTGTGTGCGTGGATTTGCCCGTACCGCTTTTTGCCGTAAACAGATAACCAACACCGTTAACAGCCACAACCGAGCCGTGAAACAGGAATGTGTCATATTCCGGCATTTTCTCTGCTATCTTGCGATATACAGCTAATTCTTCAAGATAGCTGTCCGACCAGTTTTGCACATTCTGCCGTTCATATTCAATATCATTTTCGGTGGTTGTTACGGTAAAATCGGGCTTTCCGTCACAGAGGTAATCACGGCAGTAGTTATGTACTTCCTCGTAGATGGAATTTATTTCTATTATTTTTTCTGCTATTTTGTATGTTGCTTTCATTTTGCTCCTTTTGTGGCAAACGGCAGGACAGCGTGACCGCCGCCTGCCGTTTAATTAGTTTGAGTTATGTGTGCTTAGTCACCGTCACCATCAATGATTTCCTCACCACCACTGGTAGTAATTACATCTTCAGTTTCAAACTCGGTGATCTCCATTTCGGGCTTTATATATGTTTTTTTCATTGGTTATACCTCCGCTCCTGCAATCAATGTAACAAGTGAACTGTAAACTGTATGCTGTTCACCATTAAGAGTATATACAAGATATGCCCTTACATACCAAGTGTCGCCTGCATTTACATTACTCTTGTACCAAGTATAGTTTACAGGTGCACACTGTCCTTCGGCTTTTGCAGATGATTTAACATAATCTGCATTATCATCTGTAAGAACAGCACTTGTAGGATCAAACTTTGTTGACGGAGCAGCCACAAGTCCTGCCTTTACGATAACCGCATTTTCCGGTACTGTCAGATAAGCGTTAAAGGTTGCTTTCTTTGTATCTGCGTTGTATGTCGCAGAGCGGATAGTTGCTGTACCCTTTTCGGCTGCGTCATAATCCTGTCCGGCAGTGATCATCATAACACTGCTTTCTGCTGTTGTAGTAGTAACTCCATCTGTGTAAGTCACATAAGCCTGAGCATATAGTGTGGTATTAGCTGTAACGCCTGTCTTTGTAACAGCAAACTCAGCAGGATCATTTGTGGTATTAGTGCTGTTATCATCTGCGTTTGACATTTGTTCATTATCAGCCGTCTTTATGCCGACAGAAACTATTGTCATACCGTCCGGTACGCTCATTCCTGCTTTGATGATAAGATTGCCGTTAGCAAAGTTGACCTTGTTGATAGCTGCTGTTGCCTGTGCTTCTGCGTTGTTATTTGTGTAAACAGCTGTTATGGTGCAAGTTTCGTTTGCTGTAAAGGAAATCTTCGGATTGTTGGTAAACAAATTTTCGCCCATTCTCCAATATGCAAAGGTCTTGCCTTCTACACTTTCAGCAACTCTTGTGATAAGGGTGCTTTCGGTGCAGTCAACAGTTTCATTTGTTTTGCCGTTCTGAATTGTTACGGTAAAGTTATTCTGTATCGGTGCAAATTGGGCAGTTACAGTTACATTTTTACCTGCTTCAAGATCAGCGTTAATCTGCTCAACTGTCTTATCCCATCCGGTGAACTGGTAGCCGTACAGAGCAGAGATATTTGTCGGGAAGTCTGCTTCTGTTATTGCCGTGTCGGTGTAAACAAACTCATTACCCTGCTGCTGACCGTTTGACATAAAGGTAACAACGCCTGACTTCTGACGGTATCTTGCATACAGTGATGTAGTAGAGGTGATCTTCATCTTTACAACAAACTCTGTAGATACAAGCTTGCCGTTTGAATAATACCATCCGATGAACTCATAGCCTTCTTTTGCTTCGTAAGCTGTGAATATTACTTCCTCACCATACGCTACTGTGCCTGTCCCTGAAACTGTGGGACTATAAGTACAGTATGTGGCAGCGTCATGTGTTATAGCACTAACTGTATATCTAACAATTCCCATTGAAAGAGTTTTATTTATATCTCCGTCAACTGTAATTGTTTCGGTCTTATACTTTGTTCCGTGACTTCCAATGTAGTAGCCCTGATCTGCAACAGCTTCATAGGTTACTTTTGTGCCGTAGGATACTTCTGAGCCGTTTGCGATAACAACACCATTGCTGTCTTTAATAATAATTGTGCAGTGTTCGCCTGTGATATTTACCGTATGCTTTTGAAGTTCAAACTCCGCACTTACCGTTACATCTCCGTCAGGCATTGTGAAGGAATATGTGCCGTCATTATTGCTTGTTACTGCAACAACACCGCCGTTCACGGTAACGCTTTTGACCTGATAGTGTTCATCAGGATTTACTGTCAAAGTAATAGTATCGTCCACAAGTGCACTGGATTTATCGGCAGTTACCATACCATACCAAGAATCAAAATTAAGGGTAATTCTGTGATAACCCCTGTATGTGAGTATAACAGGTGTAGTCACAATCACTCCGTCATCATTTACAATTTTATACACATACTCATTATCGTCATAGCTGAAAGAATAGCCGTCAGGGAGATAGTTACTGAATTCTGATCTGACAAGATCACTGTTGTAGCCGTCCGGTACGGTATTGTTAAGAACTACTTTTGATGTTTCATCAATGGTAAGGTCAAAATCCTCCTCGCCGCCATAGCCAAGAAAAGCACTTCCACTGATATTCATGGTACTGCCATTCTTAACCGCAATGTGCTTTGCCATCCACTGTATTCCCGAATCGCCGGTATTCAGTACTGAATTATCAAGCATAAGCGTGTTATCATTGCCGCCATTTCCGTTGTCAATATGGCAAGTGAGCGTACCGTTCTTAATTGTAAGACTGCCATTAATATCGATCGTACCGAGCGTTACGGAATGATTATTCAGGTCAAGCGTAATGTTTTTGTAGTAAGTACCCAAATAAAGATCCGGTTCGTTCACATCTGCATACAGTGTGATAACATCTATGTCTTCCGCTTCTCTGATCGCATCTTTCAGCGAGTTATATTCCGTATCACCTATCTTTGCAACAGTACCTATTTTCGGGATAGCCACTTCCTTAGTTGCAGTGTAGTCATTGTAGTAGTAGCTGACCTTTGCGGTATAGGTCATAATACCCTCTTCCGTTTCGGTTGCTGCCTTTGTGACAACGCCATCGGTAAAATCAACATTTGTTACGCCTAAACTGACCTCATCACCGCATACAGAGCATTTTCCATAGACCTGCACATAATAATGGTCATTTACTTCCGTCCAGTCGCTGTGATCGACCACATAGCTATGCCCCTTCTTTTCGATCGTGACAGCAGCGAGGGTCGTTTCGGTATAAGTGCCGTCTGTCAGGAGATAGACCTTGCCGTCCGAGCCTTGATAATACTCGATATTTCCGTCCTCAGTGCAGGTTGCAGCCTTTGCAGAAACGAGAGTATAGATGATCTGCTCAAACTCCGCACTAACGGTCACATCGCCGTCAGGCATGGTGAAAGTATATATCCCTTCGCCACTGCCGTATTTTATTACATCAACAGCGCCGTTATTGACGGAAACGCTCTTGAACATATAGCCTGTTTCGGGGGTTACGGTCAGCGTGACAGTATCGTTATAATGTGCGGTTGCTGCCGGATTGTCGCCGATCTTAGCTGAAACAGAGCCGTTTGCAATGTTGTCTGAGATCGTAATATTGTAGTCGTTCTGCGTAAATGTACCCTCGATCACTACATCATGATCGGGCATTGTTTCGGGAATCTCGCCCCAGCCGCTGAAGGTATATCCTGTTCTTGCTTCGGGAATAGCACGGGCTGTCAGAGTCGTGCCGTAAGCAACAGTATCAATTTCACCGTAAACCTCGCCGTCCACCTTGTAAGTTACATTGTAGGATTTCGGCGTTTTGCTGAACTGTGCCGTATAGGTCTGATCTCCCGTTACGCTTGTGATCTCGGGCGACCAGCCGATGAAAGTGTAGCTGTATTTTGTGTCGTCTGTCTTTGTAGGCGTTTCACCGTCATAGGTCGGAGTTGTGCCGTATTCGACCAGATCCGTTTTCAGTGTATTGTCGTTGCCGTCTATCCAAGTGATCATATAGCGGTTTTCAAATTCCGCGCTTACCGTTACGTTCTCAGCAGGCATTACGAACGAATAAACGCCGCCTTCAGGCTCTATTTCGTTCGAGTTGTATTTCACGCTTGTTACAACATAGCCTCTGTCAGGCGTTACCGTCAGAGTGACGGTGCTGCCGATACCGAACAAGCTTCCGCTGTCTGCGCCGTTTAGTCCGACCGTACCGCCGTTCACTTCACCTACAGTGACCGTCTTGGCGGGAACGAGCGTTTTGCCGCCGATATTATCGCTTGTTGCTTTCGTGTTTGTTCCTTCATGTACAAAATTCCCGTTAACGGTCACAGTACTATTATAACTTGAAGCATAAATCCTGTCGGAAGCGTTTTTCCAATTTATCGTGATGGTACCTTTATCACTGCAATTAATGCCGCCGCCCATTCCGGCACCATTTTCATTTCCTCTTGCAGAGACTATACCGCCGTTTATGATAATTGTACCGCCGTTGCCGCCTGTTTGACCAGGATAGTAGACGCCTCCGCCTCCTATGCCGACGGTGCGAGCACTGCCGCCTTTTGCCGTTACCTTTCCGCCGTTAATGGTAATAGTATCACCTGCATCGCTGCTGTAACCGCCGCCGCCGATTCCTGCTCCATCTTCACCACCGGTTACTGTGATGTCTCCTCCGTTCACGGTCAAAGCACCGCAGCTCTGCCAGTGATTACCGCCTATACCGGCATTTTCGCTTTCCACACCGTTGATAACTAATTTTCCGGTATTTTCGCTCTGTCCATAGATATTGAGCGTGTTCCCGGAAGTAAGCTGTATGCCTTTTGGGATATTAAGCACAGCACCGTCGGTCAGTATCAGGTGCTTTGTTCCACTGATGCTGATTCGGCTGTCGATAGTAGTCTCACCCGTCACATACCACCAGTCGCCCTCCGGAAGCGTTGAGCTTTCCAGTTGTGTGGCAGAATCTGCCTCTTGTTCATTGCCGGAAGCGTCAATATACGGGATCGAGTCTACGCTGTACACCTTGAAGGTCTTTGATATCGAACCGAAGTAATTCAAAAATCCTGTAACTGTCAAAGTATAGGTGTCGGCTTTAGTTATGTTATTAACTGTTTGACCGCTGCTGTCCTTTACCGACACGGTATAACAGTCGCTTTCCACAGTCTCACCGTCAAAGGTCAAGCCGCAAGACGGCAAAGCCATCGACTCGCCCGCCAAAGGATAAGAGGCTTCTATGCCCGTGATCACAGCAGTACCGGACTGCCAGTAACGATAGCCGTTGAAGATTTGTATAGCCTTGCATACCTTGTCGGAGGGCGGGTCAGTAAGGCTATATACCCTTTTACCCTGATTGTTATCCGAATAAGCAAAATCCCGTGTTCGGTAGGCGTTGTTGAGCGAATAAGAACCTCCCGTCCAATTCTGAACGAAGGCATAAACATTGCCGTCGCCTATTGTTATGCTTGCCGGCAAGCAAAGGCAGTCGGTGATGTTGACCGTGCCGAGGTTATAGCCGACAAAGCCGCCGCAGGTCATTGTGACGCTGCCGGTCATGCTGCCGCCCCATACGCATTCATTGATGTTAAGCGTAACGCCGCTCGAAACCCTACCGACAAAACCGCCGAACTGTCCAACGACACTTCCGCTTCCCTTTATAGTAACATTGCTTGTGCAGTTATTTATTGTGGTGTCTCCTGTGATATAGCCTGCAATACCGGCACCGTATGTATTTCCGGCAACCGATACAGTACCTGCCGTCGTGAGATTTTCGATGGTCGCACCGCCTACATATCGGAACGGAGCCGCACCTTCCATCCGTCCGCTGTAATTGTAGGTCAGCGTATGCCCATCGCCGTCAAAATGACCGCGAAAAGCACAGCTTGACACTTCTCCGGCAACAAACGGAAACGATGTAGTGTCGTTGCCCGTGACCTCAATGTCGGCGGTGAGCTTGTAATACTTGTCGCCGTAGGTCGAATTCTCGGTATTGACCACTCCGGCAAAATTCTGCCAATCCAAGCTTGATTGTATCAGGAACGGGCTTTGCTCTGTTCCCTCGCCGCTGAAAACAGGATTCGCCGCATTGGCTGTAATTACCGCACCTCCGAACATATCGGAAACAGGTGATATCGGCATACCGCCCGACACAAGCGTAAGCACAAGTGCTGCGGCAATGACCTTTTTTAAGATTTTACCTTTCATAATTTTCCTCCTTTATTAGCATTTGTTTTATATTGATTTTTTGAAATCATGATTGCAGCTTCTGATAAACGAAAGCTGCAACTTTGCCCTGTATTTTATCATCCGTAAGCCAAAAATTCAATATATCTTGCGTGAGTGGTCGTTTTTTTGCGTGAGTGGTCATTTTTTAGCCTTGTTTTTTCTTTTTTTCTATTATATTATTATATATTATCGTATAATGTATGTGACTATCTATCTTAATATAGTGGGAGGTGAAGTGATTGGAGCTGAACATTGCCGTTGTCGATGATCTTGAAAGCGACTGCAAACGCATTGAGGAGTATATAGAGCACTATTTTTCCGACCACAGGAACAAGCCCACCCGTGTCGGTCGATATTACAATGCAGAGGATTTTCTGAAAACCTACCGCAAGGGCGAATATCAGATCATTTTCCTTGATGTATGTATGGGCGAAATGAACGGTCTGGAGCTTGCAAACCGCATCCGCAGCGGAGACAAGGACATTTGCATCATATTCATGTCCACCACACGGGATTTTGTCTTTAAGTCATTTTCAGCCGTTCCGGAGGGCTATCTCTGCAAGCCATACGAATATGCCGCTTTTGCCGAAGTAATGGAAAGAACGCTGAGTAAGCTGTTTTCAGAGGAAAAGCTCCTGAAAATACAGCTTTCCCACTGTGAGGCGGAGGTCTCAATAGGCGAGATAGTTGCGGTTCTCTCCAATAACCACTCTGTCGATCTGAAAATGATAACAGGGGAGATACTCGAAAGCAATATGCTGTTTTCAGATATTCAAAGTTCCTTAGAGAATGAGCCGAATTTTCTTGAATGTAATCGTGGTATTATCATCAACATGGATTATGCCGTGCAGATAAAGGGAGATACTATCATCATGCAGAACGGAACAGGCTACCCCGTCCGCAGACGTGGACGAAAGGAGATCTCCGCTAAGTTCACAAAATACATAGCAAGAAAATTACGAAGGAGGCTTGATATATGAATACTGATTTAACAGTACGGTACATGATCGAGCTTGCAATGTCCGTGCCTGCCGCAGCCCTTGCGATAATGCCGGTTTATTACTCCCGAAAGGTCAAAAAGCCGTTTCTGTTCGGGATAATAGCCATTATGCTTATTGCAGTTATCTTCGGCGGCGGTATGCTTTGTGCTATGACCGGGATAACATCCAATACGGTCATGTTTCCGTCAATGATAGTACTTTTTCTTGCGTATAACTTCTGCTTTGATCTGTCCGTTCCGAAAAAGCTGTTTTGCTTTGCGAATGCTGCGATGATATGTGCTTTTTCCACCACCTATACCACCTTTCTCACCGCACCGTTGGAGCTTGATAATCCCGATAAGGTTTATACCGCCGCTTCTGGATTGATATGTTTAGGTATAAGTATTGTATTTGGTGCAGTATTTACACGGACTCTTATTGTAAAGTTTCCCGAATTGCTTGAAACAGACAGCCTTGATTCCGCATGGAAAATGCTTGCAATTCCTCCTGTGGTCACAACGGCAGCTATCGTCTGGATGAACCCTGTCAGTGCTGCAAATGTCATGACAGGAAGACTTCGAATGATATGTCTTGTGATACTGTTGTCCATTCCTGCGGTTGCGTGGTTTCTGTATCATATTCTCTGGTGGATCGCCAAGAAGATGACTGAAACAGCACGCCTGCAGCAAGGTTATGATCTCCTGCAGATGGAAGAAAAACAATACAGAAAAACTCGGCAGTATTTGCAGGACACAAGTGCTATCCGTCACGACTTCCGACAGCACATCCTTTACATCAACGAGCTTCTGGAGCAAGGGCAGACAGACAAGCTGAAGGATTATCTTTCCCCGATTGTAGAAACTGCTAACCGCACACACAGAGTGATATGCAAGAATCAGGCAGTTGATGTTCTCGCCAATCACTATGACGAAATAGCAAGTTCAAAGAATATTGCAATAAGCTGGTCGATTGACCTCAATGAAAAGCTTCCCATTGACGAGGCAGATATGTGTGCCGTTATGGGAAATCTTGTCGAAAATGCTATACAGGCAGTGGAGCAGCTTGAGGGCGACAACAGAGTTGTCAATGTAAGGATCGGCTTGCTGCCGCCGAAAACGCTTGTTATCAGCATTTACAATGCATACAAAGGGAGAATCATCCTTGACAAGAACGGCTTACCCATTACCAAGAAGAAAAATCACGGTATTGGTCTGAGGTCAGTCAGAAACATCGTAGAGCGATACGGCGGCTCAATGGAAATCGAAACACACAATCAGCTATGGAGTGTCAGCATTCTTATGTATGAGCCGGACGAGAAAGGGCAAGTGACCAATACTTGAATCTGATTATAGTACAAAAAAACAGCAGGGTACTCAGCCACAAAAACTGAGTACCCTGCCATTTTTTATTATTTCTGTCCGTCTGTTTCCTCTCTTAGCTCCTGCTTATACTTATAATAAGTAT
>CACWVH010000092.1:16248-18290 GCA_902764235.1 uncultured Ruminococcus sp. | reverse complement strand
CGGAAGATATAATCTTTCGTTCGTGAAAAATAGTTCCGGGACTTTTAAAGCAGAAATAGCTTTAGCAGTTCAGGCTCAGAAAGTCTGGCGGTGCCCGGGAAAAATTTATCAGGCTGACTAAGCCGTGAATCAAGGGTGCAGCACCCCAAGGGCACTTCCTCCGGGCGCGTCACGCTGCCGGGGGTTGATTTATTTTGTGGAATAGGGTATAATGTAGGGGATTAATATGGGTGAAGCCCGAATAAATGCGAAAGAAGGAATTACCAATGTACAATGATTTGATGGACAGCATAGGTTTCTTGGGTAAATATGACAGCGATGTTGCTGCCGCAATGGGCGACGAGCTGAAAAGACAGCAGCAGAATATCGAGCTTATCGCTTCGGAAAATATAGTTTCTCCGGCGGTAATGGCAGCTATGGGTTCGGTTCTGACAAATAAATATGCAGAGGGCTATCCCGGAAAAAGATACTACGGCGGATGTCAGTATGTTGACGTTGTTGAGCAGATCGCTATTGACCGTGCGTGTGAGCTTTTCGGCGCAAAATTTGCAAATGTTCAGCCCCACTCAGGCGCACAGGCTAATACAGCAGTTTATTTCTCTGTGCTCCAGCCCGGCGATACAGTAATGGGTATGACCCTTTCAGAGGGCGGACATCTCACTCATGGTTCACCTGTAAATATCTCCGGTAAATATTATAACTTCGTCTCATACGGCGTTGACCCGGTTACTCACAGAATAGATTATGATAAGGTCTACGAGACAGCTATGGAGGTAAAGCCGAAGCTTATCGTGTGCGGCGCAAGCGCATATCCGAGGATCATCGACTTCAAGCGTTTCAGAGAGATCGCTGATGCCTGCGGCGCTTATCTCATGGTAGATATGGCTCATATCGCAGGTCTTGTGGCAGCAGGCGTTCACCCCAGCCCTGTTCCGTATGCTCACTTTACAACAACAACAACTCACAAGACCCTCAGAGGCCCCAGAGGCGGTCTTATCCTTACAAATGACGAGGATCTTGCAAAGGGTATCAATAAGGCTGTATTCCCCGGCACTCAGGGCGGTCCGCTCATGCACGTTATCGCTGCTAAGGCAGTTTGCTTCGGTGAGGCTCTGAAGCCTGAATTCAAGGCTTACGGCGAAAATATCGTCAGGAATGCACAGGCTCTTGCTGACGGTCTTACAGGCAGAGGCAACAAGCTCGTTTCAGGCGGTACCGATAACCATGTTATGCTTCTTGATCTTACAGACAGCGAGGTCACAGGCAAGGAGCTTGAGCATCGTCTCGATGAGGTAAGGATAACTGCAAACAAGAATACTGTTCCGAACGAAAAGAGAAGTCCGTTCGTGACCAGCGGCGTTCGTCTCGGTACAGCAGCCGTTACTACAAGAGGCATGGGAACAGAGGAAATGGATAAGATCGCAGAGTATATCACACTTGCTCTCAATGATTTCGAGGGCAGCTTTGAAAAGATCAAGGCAGGTGTGGAGGATATCTGCGAGAGATTCCCGCTTTACTGATACTATGCGTATACTCAGCTCAGAGCTGAGTCAGGCAATATGAAATTCTGATATAGTTACCTGAAAAGTCAGTGAGTCTTATAGGCTTGCTGACTTTTTTCCGGTTAGCCCGGCATGAAGTGGTGAATCAAAAAACAGTCCTGTGGATTTTTTTGAGAGGTCGGGAAACCCCGACAGGAAAAATATACTAATTTATTCGGATAATCTGATTGCCGCCCTGGGAAAGAGGGCGTCCCCTTGCAGCGGCGCTCAGATAATCTCACTCACTGCCGCAAGGCAGTGACCGAAAACCTTAAGTTGATGACATTGTTGTAAGAGGAGGGGGGGTTAGTCATACCCTCCTGCTCGATTCTGAATTTATGTGATAAAATAAAATAGAAATTTTTTGGTAATTATCTATCCTTTTCATGATTTGAATTGCCTATATTACCTGAATCCGTGAAACTCATTATTGATTGTTCTGAAAAACCCAGAGATAATGCGTTGTTTTATGCATTTCAGGTTTTTAAGTTGTTCACCCAT
>CACWVH010000092.1:0-16232 GCA_902764235.1 uncultured Ruminococcus sp. | reverse complement strand
GACGGCGGCAGGCGTGCTGCGCACGCCTGCCGCCTATCTGAAATGAAAACCCGGAAGGTTTAAAAAAACGATTTAATTCAATTTCACGGATTCAGGTATATTACAGAACGATTTAGCCGATTGTAAAATGGCGAAAGGTCGTCTGCCCGCCGCAGGCGCCCGTAGGAAGTGCCCTAGGGGTGCGGGCAGACACCTCGCCAAAACCCGAAAAACTTTGAAAAAACGGAGAAAATTGTAAAATTGTAAATACAAAAATCCGCATAAACAAATGATTCCTTGATTTTTACAATCAGCTGACAGAACGATTCAAAAGGAGGTCAAAAATGGACAGTAAGCAAATTGAAAGCTGTGTGCACAGAACTGTACAGGGCGACACAAAGGCATTTGAGGAATTGTATTTAGCTACAAATCAGAGAGTGTATTTTATCTGCCTGCATTTTCTGAAAAACGAGCAGGATGCAAAGGACGCTTTGCAGGACACCTACCTCAGTGCATACAAGAATATCCGTCAGCTTTCCGAGACGTCAAAATTTTCATCGTGGGTAGAGCATATAGCAGTAAATGTATGCAAGAATTACCTGAAAAAGAAAAATCCCTCTCCCGTTGAGGATGATACACTTCTGGAAATAATTGCGGCAGAAGAAGAACTGATATTGCCCGACAAGTACATAGACGATGCAGAGAAAAGGCGTGTACTTCTTGAAATAATGCAGAACACCCTCTCGGATTTGCAGTACAGAACGATCATACTGTATTATTTCGGCAACTTTACCGCACATGAGATCGCAGAAATTATGGACTGCACCGAAGGAGCTGTCAAAAACAGACTTGCCACGGCAAGGGCAAAAATCAAAAAAGCTATCGGGGAATATCAGAAGGACAAGGACGACAAGCTCTTTGTATTTGCAGGAGTACCCTTCCTTGCGAAGGTGTTTGATGAGGAGAGCAAAACTCTGACCGCCCCGGCTCTGAATACAGCAATGCTTCTTCGGCGGACAACAAAGGCGAAAGCAATGATAATACAAATGAGTCCGTTGAAAATACGGAGCAGAATAACACTGCTGCATCGTCAAAAGCAGAAGAGCTTGGTCTGCACAATCCACGAGATCCCAAAACCGGAAAAGTTAAATTCAGCTATGTGTATTTCGGCAGCTATCCTCAGACAGAGATTGCGGCAGAGGAAACCAAGGATACAAAAGCTGATGTTGACCCCGGGCTATTTTCTAAGCTAAAAGCCGCAACGGATTGGGACAGCAACAACGATACCGTAATTGACGGAGTTAAATACCGCAGATGCAACAGCGATTATGTATATCAGATGAGGACCACTTATCTATCTTCCGGCAATATGAGATATGCTGATGAATCCGACTATAAATGGTTCAGTGACAACGATCTGGATACATATCATTATTTCCGTTATGAACCTGTAAAATGGAGAGTATATGAAGTAAATGAAAACAACCTTCTTCTTACATCCTCGAAAATGCTTGATCTGTGCAATTACGGAGATAACAAGGTTGATGCCGATAATGATTATGCTAAGGTTCAGGCAGATTCCTATAAGAATTCAAAGCTCAGAACCTTCCTCAACGGACTCGGAGCAGATGAAAACGCTGCAAAATTTGATTGCAAAGACAAGGGTATGCTCCAGCTCATGTTTACAGAGGATGAACGCTCTTATCTTATCGCAGTGGATACAACAAATGGTACGAATGATCTTATGACTGTACCGTCTGTAGAGGATGTATCCGGTGATCTGGGTTATGCTCATGGCTTCTATAAGAAAAAGAGTGCAGAAAGCAATATGAGAAAAACATTTACAACAGATTTTGCGGGAACGAGTTTTGAATCACCGCTGCTCAGAAATGACCCTAAAAAGAGCAGTAGCAGCAATACTCTGCTTGTTTATCAGATCAGCACTCAGGGAGACATTACAACTATATTCCAGGATTACACATTAGGCGTTCTTCCGATGGTAAAAGTTTCGCTCGACTGTCCTTCTCTTCAAAAAGTCGAAGATGAGGAATAACCCAACCCCCCCGGATAAAATATCCAAGCCTCTCATCAAGCAGTATGAGGGGCTTTTCCCGGTTCTCCCGGCATGGGCGTGAGCTGTTCGGTGAAAGTCCGTAAAGTGCCCTGATAGCGGGAAGCTTACAGCCAATGGCAAGGGTGAGGGTGTCCGGTGGACACTGCTGCGTCGCAGAAGCACCGACCGAGCCGGCAGGCGAGACAGTCGGCTCCGCCGCAGGCGGTGACGTAGGTGTTTAGTTGGCAATAGGTTTTGAATTCTGAATCTGATGCAGTTCAGGCTGAATAAGTATGGCGGTGCCCGGGAAAAATTTATCAGGCTGACTAAGCCGTGAATCAAGGGTGCAGTACCCCGAGGGCACTTCCTCCGGGTACGTCACGCTGCAATTAATGTATGAAATATTGTTTTCAAAAAGATTATAATGTATAATGGAAAATGACAGTATTGGTTTTGTTATGCTGACAGCATAACAAATGTGTCCGTTCGTGTGATAGAATAAGAAAAAAATCATACGAGGTGGATGAAAATGGATATAATACCGGTAAGATGCAGTCAGTGCGGAGCTTTGATGGAATCAAAACAGGGTGCAATGCTTTTGCAGTGTCCCTATTGTAAATCAACTTCGCTCGTCGTTGAAAACGACCCTGTTGTTATCGAAAGGATAAGGCAGGATACCTATAAGGAAGTAGAGAAAATGAAGCTTGACCATGAGACAGAAATGGTAAAGCTTCATGCAGAGCAGGAAAGCAAGAAGAAGCACCTTGTATGGTGGGTACTCGGATGGATATTTTTCTTTCCTGCACCGCTTACCATCCTTATAGTAAAAAATGAAAAGCTTGATTTTAAAAAGAAGGCAATAATATTGGCTGTGATATGGGGTGTTATTCTGATAGTGGGAATAATCGGAAATCTCACCGATGACGACAGCAGCAGTAAACATCAAAGCAGCAGCTCTTCACATTACAGCACAGTTTCTCAGCAAAGCAGCCTAATTGAAGCACGCAGTGTCTGATGTCCTTTTAACAAGCTTTTTCATAAAATAAGGTATGATATTCCGCAGAGATATACTCAAGACGGACGATCAGCCTGAAATAATAAAAAGAAAAGGAAAGAAAAAGCATGAAAAAATATGACATCGCATTGTTCGATCTTGACGGCACTCTCAGCGAATCGGGTGAGGGGATACTTGAATGTGTAAGAATGATTTTCAGGGAAATGGACAGACCTCTTCCTGAGGAGGAGGAGATCAGACGCTTTATCGGTCCGCCGATGTTTGAAAGCCTGAAAAGGGTAGGCTTTGACGAGGCTGATGCAAAAGTCGGTGTAGAGATCTATAAAAGGAATTTTCTTAAAACCGGAATATACAAGAATAAGGTGTATGACGGAATGATACCGGTGCTTGAGGCTCTGAAAGCAGAGGGGGTAAGGCTTGGTGTTGCTTCTACAAAGTATCAGGCGTTTACCGACAGGATAATAAAAATGCTTGAGCTGGATGGATATTTTGATATCATAGGCGGCTCGACATCACTTACGGGAGCTTTGCCAGAGGGTGAAAAGCACCGACACAACAAGATAGATGTTATGAATTACGTTATAGATTCACTCAGACAGTCACCTGATGACCGTGTTGTTATGATCGGTGATACAAAATACGATGCAGACGGTGCTGCAAAGGTCGGATGTGATTATATCGGCTGTCTTTACGGCTACGGCTCACGTCAGGAAATGGACGAGTATTATACCGTCGGAAAGCCAATGTACGTTTCTGAGCCTTCCGGCATCAGAAAATGTATATTGAACTGACGATTTTTCAGTTTTTGTCACACACTGTCCCGGACAGTGCAGAAAAGGGAACCCAGAAGGAAGGACGAGTGTCCTGCCCCGGGGTTCCCTTTGATTTAGCTTTCCGAAAGTAACGGCTGTACTGATTTTAAAGGATCAGGACAGCCGTATCTTTTTAAAAATCGATTATTTATATTATCCGATGCTTGGGATCATTACGTTCTGATCAATATCCGCGTCATAATCAACACCGTCTGCACCAAATCCGAACAGCTTGCGGAAATCCTCGGCATAGCCGTCAAGATCAGCATGATCTGCAAGATTTTCTGTTGAGATCTCAGTCCAGAGTCTGTGAACCTCGCTCTGTATTTCCTCTCCCATCTCAAGATCATCCATTCTGATCCTGCCCTCGTCATCTGTTACAGGAACATCTGCATAGAGCTTTTCATTGAAAAGTCTGCACATCTGCTCAATGCAGCCCTCATGGCAGCCCTTTTCCTTCATAACCTTGTAAAGTATGGAAATATAGAGCGGAACGATCGGAATAGCAGCGCTTGACTGTGTGACAAGAGCCTTGTTTACGGAAATATACGCCTTCACCTTGCCCTGTGCTGTCATTTCCTTTGCTGTTGCAAAAAGATGATCCTTTGCCTTTCCGATAGAACCGTCTGCATACATCGGGTGGGTGATGTCAGGACCTATATATGAATATGCCACTGTTACAGCATTGTCCTCAAGAACACCTGCTGCGCTGAGTGCATCTATCCAGTCCTTCCAGTCCTCGCCGCCCATAACCTTTACGGTAGCGTTGATCTCATCCTCAGTTGCCGGTTCTACTGTGATATCGCTGACAGTATTGTTTTTAAGGTCAATTGTTTTGTTTGTGTAAGCCTCTCCCACTGTTTTAAGCACAGAGGTATACATTGTACCGTCAGCTGTTGTTCTTCTCGGAGCTGCAAGACTGTACACAACGCAGTCTACCTTTCCAAGATCATTCTTTATTATCTCAATAGCCTTATCCTTGATCTCTTTTGAATAAGCATCGCCGTTGATGGTCTTTGCATACAGTCCGTCCTGCGCAGCAAACTGTTCAAAGGCTGCTGTATTATACCAGCCTGAGGTTGCAGTTCTTGAGCCTGAAGCAGGCTTGTCAAAGATCACTCCCAGTGTAGCTGCGCCGTAGGAATATGCTGCTGAAATTCTTGAAGCAAGTCCGTAGCCCATTGAAGCGCCGATAACAAGCACCTTTTTCGGACCGCTGCTGTGCTTCTGAGCCTTTACATATTCGATCTCGCTTTTAACAAGAGCCTTGCAGCCCTCGGGATGCGCTGTTGTACAGATGAATCCTCTGATCTTTGGTTTGATTATCATATTAAAATCGTCCTTTCTTTGTTCAGCATTTCAGCTGCTGATTATATAATACCACTCATTCGCTCAGCTTACAATATCATACTCATGTTTGTTATTATCAAGAGCAAAAATTCTTCCGGAATCGTCGGCTGCCGCATATATCGGTGAGCAAAGCTGCACACTGCTCTCATATCTGAGCTTCGGGGTGAACTGATAGCAGCTTACGCTTTTTTTGGAAACAAGCTCATCATCTGCTTCAAAGGTATAATCTATCATGCTTTCTGTAAGTCCGAGCTTTTCTGCAGCCTTGTCAAGCAGACTGAAAAGAGCATCCTGAGCAGTAATTTTTGCACCGGGATACATCTGTGATACATCCTTATCATCCTGAGCTGAATTCATTTCGACCTGCTGATATGAATTTGCAGCATCAAGTCTGAGTACCTCGCTGCCGTCACAGGCAACAAGAACATCAGTTCCGACAAACATTCTGACGGAATTCTTTTCAGCATAGAAGCTGAAGGAATAATAATCCTTTTCCTCATATCTCAGCGTTTTGTTATACATTTTTTTGAAATCAGCTGTTTTTCCGGGAAGATACATACGATAGCTGCTGCACTGGTCAAGGATTTTTTCTGCTTCTTCTCTTGAAATTCCTCCCTTTGAAGCTTCAAATGCCGGTTCCTCGGCAGCTCTTTTCTGAAGCTCTCCTTTTTCGGCAGGGGGAGCGCCGTCCTCGTCAAAATTATAATTATAAACTATATTTCCGCCTGAATCCTCGAAGATGGAAGGCTCGGTATTACCGCCTGCGAAGCTTTGCTCATCGGGCGTCGAGCAGGCGCACAGCAGACACATACAGCCTGCAAGCAGTGTGATAAGTATTTTTCTTTTCATATTATTCTTTCCTTTCATTTTTTCTCAAGCACCCTGACAAGATAATTGACTGTTAGCTCAAGCTCGCTGATGCTTTCGAGTCTGCTGCTTTGCTCTTTGCTGATCCTGTGGGTATGCGGAGTCATTCCAAGCAGGGCACGCAGCTGAGCGTTATCGGTTTTTATCCTGAATTCACGGTCAAATGAGCAAAGCTCAGAGAAGCTGTCAGAAAAGGCTGACTGATGCTTGACCTGAATAAATACCTCATCATAGATAATGCTTTTCAGCTCTGTCAGATGCCTGTTTCCGGCACTGATCTCAACGACTATCCCGCCCTTTTTAAGCACTCTGGCATATTCATCATTTACAAACAGAGAAAACACAGCTGTAATAACATCAATGCTTTCATCCTCAACAGGCAGGTGCGAAGCCGTTGCTACAATCCATAGAATATCCCTGCTTCTTGAGCAGGACATTTTTGCAGCTTCCTTTGAAATGTCAACGCCTATGCAGTCGGCAGAGCAAAGCCTTTGAAGCTGCTGAGTGTAATAGCCCTCGCCGCTGCCGATGTCTGCAATAAGCGGATATTGTGTTTTTTTATATTTATTGATAAGCTCCGCTGCATCACGGCACACAGGCTCATAAAAGCCTGCATAAAGGAATTCTCTTCTTGCAAGCAGCATTGCCTTCGTATCTCCCGGAGAGCGTGAATGTTTATTCTGCACCGGCAGCAGATTTACATATCCCTGTCTTGCGATATCGAAGCTGTGGTTTTTTCCGCAGACATAGCTTTTGTCATTTTTTCTGAGCCTTCCAAGGCAAACAGGACACCTCAGCGGATGATCCTTCTCCATTCACATTCCTCCTTGTGTTTTATCATAATACAGCTGATAGTAAAGTATAGAAAAGTCTTTATTTATGCAGTTCTGCAAAGCTGTAATTTAACAATTTTATCAGCCGCCAGCTGAAAAAACCGATAATCTGCAATCGCCTGATTTATCACAAATTATCACAGATAAAAACTATCTGAAAGATCAATTAATTGCTTGTTCATCTGCTGTTATTTTATTCTTTTGAGTCTGCCGCCGCATCTGCATCGGTAATTTGCAGTTGCTTTGACAACACTGCTCATTTTTTCTCTTTCAAAGCGAGTACCGCAGCTTGTGCATATAATTATATATTTAGCTTGTTTTTCCTGATGGGGCACAGCCTGAACAGACGGTCCTCTGAGATAAAGCTCACCTCCGCATTTACAGCGGTAGCGTGACGGATTTTTAGTCAGCGGACTTTGCCTTGTACGTCTTATCTCATTTCCGCATTTTTTGCAGACTACAATGTACTTTGCATTTTCGTTGCTGCTTTCAACTCCCATTTCCTCTGCGGAATTTGTTCGTCTGATATTGTAGCCGTATTTCCTGTTCATTTTATCGGCATATTTTTTGAAAAGCTCGCCGTGGTTCATGCAGCCGTCACAGGTATGTATCAGCTCATGAGCAAGTGTTTGTCTGCACGAAAGCTCAGGTGCATCATAAAGCTTTGAAGAAAGCTCGATAATATATCTGCCGTCTTTTTCCCTGATACATCTTCCGAATCTTGTTTTAGCACGGCTGTTTACTTTTATATGCGGAGAGATTTTTCCGGATATAGGAATATTCGCCCTGAGCGCCTCGGATCTGACCTGTTCAAGCAGGTCGTCAAAATTATTCATTAAAGCTCAACCTCTGTATATTCGTGTCCTGATGCCGGAATGATCTTTTCCAGCAGATCTGCGGTCTTTATTTTAAGGCTTGACGTATTAATGCACGGATGGCAGCCGAAATATTCCTCGCTGAGTACATCCCTGTCAATAAGCAGCCTTACCCTGCTTTCCTTGTCGTTCATCAGTCCGAGAACGCTGACGGAGCCGGGAGTAACACCAAGCAGCTCCTGCATGGCTTCCTCTCCGGAAAAGGAAAGCCTTGAGCTTTCTATCTGAGCAGAGAGATCCTTTGTCCTGAAGGGCTTGTCGCCGGGCATAAGGAGAAGATAGAAAGCCGTTTTCTGTCTGTTGCACAGAAAAAGATTCTTGCATATCTTCACGCCAAGACATTCATCTATTTCCTCGCACGCCTCCATTGTATCCGCTTTTTCATGGTCAAGGCGGACGTATTCTGCTCCGACATTCTCAAGAAAAGCATAACAGGCAGCTTCCCGAGCTGTTCTTTCATCCTGCGGCGCACTTTTATAAAGTGTCCTGTCCTTTATTATTCCTGACATCTTATTATCCCCCTCGTATTCTTCAATAAATCTCATATTCAATATTATAACACCCCTTACCCACAATTGCAACGCACCGCCGGCGGCCGGCGTGCCGCCGGGGTCGCAATTCACGGCTTAGTCAGCCTGATATAGTTTTTCCCCGGGCCTGATATAGTTTTTCCCCGGCACCGCCATGCCTTTTCAGCCTGAACTGCTGGCGTCATTTCTGCTTTAAAACTCCCAGAAATATTTTACACGAACCGGCGGCGCAGTGCCTGCACTGTCAATTTCGCGGGGGTCGCTGCGCTTACGCTCCGCTTACGCTCCGCTTACGCTCCGCTTACGCTCCGCTTACGCTCCGCTTACGCTCCGCTTACGCTCCGCTCTTGTCCATAAACCAATATTGTCGAAGTCGCGGTTCAGGCTTTCTTCTGTCCAAAATTTTTATGTTGCCCGACTTTGGTTTTTTCAATTATTCTGTTTTGCCCACTAATATTTTACACTTAGCCGGCGGAGTGCCTCCGCTGTCAATTCTGTCTTTAAAAACTTTTTTCATACACACGCTTTTATGAATCACGGTCTGTGTTCTTCTATTATGCCATATCCCAAAGTGTGCATAAACAATAATTTTGAAAAGTCCCGGAATTATTTTACACCATTGTGCGCCGGCGCACCGTAAGACAAAAAAGAAGTAACCGCCTGTTCTTATAAAACCGGGATTACTTCTTTAATGATTGATTAAGTGAATTGCCGCAGCAGACAGGGATGTTTATACTGTATCCGTGCAGATAGCTGCAGCAAAAAAGGTAAAAAAATGTTCCAAAGTTAAGGAGAGAATGAAAACACAAACACACACGGAATATCAACACAAAAATGGAGAACCTTAACTTTGGAACATCTTGATTATAGCATAAACATAATCGCTTGTAAATAATAAATATACAATTTATTGTATATTTATTTGAAAATCTGTTATTTTGACAAATAGTACGGGTCCTTTCAACCGGTCATTTTTGCACCTTGTTTATATGTTTTTTTAAATATTCTTTTTTATAATTTTCATCCATCAATTTGCACAAAATGACTTAATTCAGCTTTTAGTTAATATCATTTTGAATAAAATATTTGTATTTATTATGTTAAAGTTGCATAGGTTCACGTTATTTTTTCTATTTTTCAACAGTTTTTTTCAGTATTTGAATTATACAATACAAATAATCTGCGTACAGTGCCGTGCGGATTCACAACACTTTTCAAGTGAATAAAAGCTTACTGAGACTTATTACTCGTTACTGCATATATTATTATTATTTATAATATCGTATATCATCCGGGAACGTTTTTTTAAAACGGACTGTGATGATGAATTCAAATAAGCTTCCGGTGTTATACGTTTTTTCAGAAGCTCAGTATAAGCTGAAGGTAAGAAAAAAGCCGGAAATGAATATTAAGCTAACAGCGCCATCACTTTACGGCGTTTCACTCTGTATTCAGAGCTTATGCTTTAATTTCCGCAGTTCATACTATTTCCTGCCCATGCATTTTTGTCCGACTCCGGTATTTAAGCGCTATTTTAGCTGATTATGATTTTACACATAGTGCATAACCGACATCCCGCAATAATTTTTTCAAAATGGTTTATATCGGTAAAAATTTATGATATAATGAATTCATAATCTGATACGAAAAAGCTTTCATAATCATTTTAAGGAGGATATCTTACCATGAATATTGTTATTTCGGGACTGGGCATTATTGGCGGCTCGTTTGCAAAGTCCTTGAAAAAATATACCGACCATTATATCATCGGAATAAACCGAAGCCCTGCACCTCTTGAGCAGGCACTCAGCTGCGGCGCTATTGATGAGATCGGAAATGAAGCCTCTCTCCAAAAAGCTGATATGATAATACTTGGTACATTTCCAGAAGCTGCCGTAAGCTTTGTGGAAAAGAATGCTTCTCTGATTCCAAAGGGCTGTATAGTCATAGATTCCGCAGGCATAAAAACGGAGATCTGCCCGGCTCTTAATAGTCTTGCGCATAAGCATGGCTTTGAGTTTGTCGGAGTGCATCCGATGGCTGGCAAGGAGAAAAACGGCTTTGCAGCTTCTGACGCTGATCTGTTCTGTAATGCAAGCTGTATTATCATCCCCGGCAAGGCAGGCACACAGGCGGTTGAAACTGTTGCAAGGCTTGCAGAAAAAATAGGCTTTGGCTGTATTGTCTATTCAAATCCGGAGGAGCACGACAGGATGATAGCCTTCACATCTCAGCTGCCCCACGTGATAGCCTGTGCATATGTAATGAGTCCGGTGTGCAAAAAACATAAGGGCTTTTCCGCCGGCAGCTATCGTGATGTATCAAGAGTTGCACATATCAATGAAAAGCTCTGGGCGGAGCTTTTTATCGAAAACAAACAACCGCTTATCGAAGAAATTGATATTATGACTGAAAATCTCGGAAAAATAAAGGCAGCAATAGAAAGCGGTGACCGCAGCGGGCTTGAGGCGCTTCTTGCCAGAAGCAGAAATATAAAGGAGGAGCTTGGCGAATGAAAACAATTGAAGTAAAAACCGGACGTCCGTACAACATCTATATAGAACACGGACTTCTGTCAAATGCAGGAAAATATGTAAGGAATGTCAGCTCCGCAGTCCGTGCCGTGATCGTCAGTGACAGCAATGTTGCCCCGATATACGCCGAAGCTGTTGACGCTTCGCTCAGGGAAAACGGCTTTGAAACATCATTGTTCGTTTTTCAGGCAGGGGAGGAAAGAAAAAGACTTTCCACCATTGAAAAAATGTACAGTCATTTTTATGAGCACGACATAACAAGAACGGATATTGTCGTTGCTCTCGGCGGCGGAGTTACAGGCGATATGGCAGGCTTTGCTGCTGCAAGCTATCTTCGCGGAATAGATTTTGTCCAGATACCGACGACGCTGCTTTCTCAGGTGGATTCATCAGTCGGAGGGAAAACAGGCGTTGACCTTCCCACAGGAAAAAATCTTGTCGGGGCATTCTGGCAGCCGGCAGTTGTACTTATTGACCCTGACACGCTTTCAACGCTTCCGGGAAAATTTTTCAATGACGGTATGGGCGAGGTCATTAAATATGGCTGTATAAGAAGCCGCTCACTGTTTGAACGTCTTGAAAAGGAAAATGCGGCTGATATCATTGATGATATCATATATGAGTCAGTTTCCATCAAAAAGGATGTTGTTGAGCATGACGAGCGTGACACGGGAGAACGAGCTATTCTGAATTTCGGTCACACCTTCGGCCATGCGCTTGAAAAGCTGTACGATTATTCCGGCATCACTCACGGTGAAGCAGTTGCTCTCGGTGCGCTCCTGATAACAAGAATAACCGAGCAGAAGGGTATTACCGAAAAAGGAACATCCGACAGGCTGCTTGCACTTCTGAAAAAGTATCATATGACAACAAGCACAGAGTTCACTCTGCCGCAGATCACTGCTGCGACAAGAGGAGATAAAAAAAGCAGCGGCAAGGGACTGAACTTTATTTTTCTGAGAGAGATCGGCACGTGCTTTATCAACAAGATATCCACGGATAAGATCAATGATTATTTCTGTGGGGAGTAAGGCACGGAAATCGATTTTTAAAAATAAGAACATACAAATTTGTCATTCTGAGGAGCGCAGCGACGAAGAATCTATGTGATATGGCTGTTTTTGTGAAAAAGATCCTTCGCTTAAGCTCAGGATGACAAGATTATGTTTTTTTTTCGTAGAAAATTGATTTCCATAGGAGTAGGGCAACGTGACGCACCCTAAGTGGCAATGGCGTCAACTTATGGTTTTCTGAAAATGCAGTATAGATAAAAGGACTTCGCAGGGTATCAGCGAAGTCCTTTTATCTTATATCAGCCTGTTTTTATTTCTTTTTCCTTTACGCTAATATCAAAAAGCTTTACACAAGCTTTACTGTCCGAATCTGTTATTACGCTTCTGACAGTGTAGGAGGAGGATTTCGTAGGCTTGAAGGAAGCGCTTTGCACAGTGCCGAATTCCTCACCGAAGCTGTGCCAGACAGAGCTTTCGGAATTTCTGAAATAATAAGAATATCTGTACGGCTTTTTTCCTCCCTGTGCCGAGGCGTTGACTGTGACAAGCTTGCCTCTTGTGATCTCGGATTCATTGACAGTGGAGGTGTTTTTCAGATCCTCTGTGCTGCTGTCTGATGTGATGACCTTTCCGCAGAGGTTGTCGCTGCTGTCACGTATCTTTATCATAATATAGTATACAGCGTCCTTTTCCGCCGGCAGGGAAAAGGAGGATTTTTTTGTATAATCCTCAGTTATCTCCTTCCATGTGCCCGAGGTGTTTCTTTTGAAGGACAGGGAGTATTCATAGGGTTCATTTCCGCCTGCTGCCGCTGCTGTTATTTTAAGCTCGCTGTCGTTTCTTTCGATATATGAGTAATTGATGAAGCCGTTATTGTTCTCAGGGGGGAGAGATTCAGAGTCCGTCCATGCATCCTCTGTTCTGATCCTTATATTGCAGCCGCTGAGCAATGCCGCACATGAAATAAGGCACAGCACATCCCTGAATATTCGTTTTGTCATTTCTACACCCCTTTTTACCCGAAATTGCATACAATGTCTTATGAATATATTATACTGTCGAAATAGTTGGCTTATTATCAGGCGAAAAGAAAACAACCAAAGTTGTTGAAAGTACGATTAATACTTGGATTGAACAGTAAAATGGGAAGTTTAAGTTTAATACTAAAAACAAAAATCCTGACACGAAAGTGTCAGGATTTTTTGCTGTTGGCAACAGAGTATAAAAAAGATATTACTTGTCACCCCCTGCTGGACTCGAACTCTTGAAAATATTATCATTAATCACATTTTCAATTAATAGTACCTGCGTTTTTACTAATAAACTTGGGTACACGATTATTATTAATTTTTAAGTCTTAAGTTTTCAGTATTCATTTAGAAAATCCTGACACGAAATTACTGAAGACTTAAAACTGAAAACTTAAAAATGAATAATACAAAGCAAAAATCCTGCCACTTGCGTGTCAGGATTTTCGCTTTGGTGGGAACAACAGGGCTCGAACCTGTGACCCTCTGCTTGTAAGGCAGATGCTCTCCCAGCTGAGCTATGCTCCCGGATTGTATGTCGTCTTTCCTGACGACTTCTATATTATATCACATCACTCTGGAAAATGCAAGCAATTTTTTATATTTTTTCAAAAAAATTATCTGCATTTTTCCAAAGCAATAATGACTGTATTTTGCATATCCGATTCAAAAGGAAGAAGCTCTGAACACAGATCGCAGGGTATCTGGAGCTGTACACTAAGCCGCCTCAGAATTTACGGTATTTTTTCACCGGTCGGTGTGATCTTTTTCTGCGCTTGTACACTCCGACTATTATAATATATATTATAATAAGAAGGATGATGACCGAAACAGTTATAATAAACCAATTCGAGGTTGCGATAGTTTTCAGTCCGTCGGCAGCAGTCAGTAGGTCGCTTCTGTCCACCGATTCACTTGCAAGCAGATCAACAGTTGCAAGCTTCTGGTTTGCGTAGCTCAGTGTTACCGTTCCGATCTTGTCACCCTCCTTGATGGGGGCGTCGATCTCCTCAGGCACATTGAATGTACGGTCTATGCTTTCAAGCTCCACGTCCTCCGGCATAAGTGAGGTATATCCGCTGGCAGGAATGAGCTGTATGGAATCCTTGTTCCATGCGTAATTTATCCTGACCTCTTTTACAAGATCGTTTTTATCAAGTATCGTCTTTATAGAAAGATTATTGAATGCCCACTCATACAGATTTGCGGAATCTATCATCGCTCCGTTTTCATACTGCTCGCCGTTTTTATCCTCATAGGGTGCGCCGTATGCAACACAAAGATATGTATAGCCGTTCTTTGATGCAGTAGAAACAAGGCAATATCCGGAATCGTTTCCTGTCGAGCCGGTTTTTATTCCTGATGCATATTCATAATAATAATCTCCGCCTCGTGCGGCATCGATCATATAATTTGTTGTGATTAGGAACCTGTCCTCACCGAGACAGTCAGAGCCTGTCATATTGGTGATTTCGTTGAACATCTGCAGCGTCATTGCGTATTTTGCTATCTTTGCCATATCCCTGACGGTTGTGTAATGGTTCGGGTCGTTAAGACCATGGGGATTTGAAAAATGTGTTCCGCTGCAGCCAAGCTCCTGAGCCTTTGCATTCATCATTTCAACGAATTTAGACTCATTTCCTCCGCCGACATAATCCGCAAGAATCAGCGCTGCATCATTGCCTGAGGGGATCATAAGACTGCAAAGCAGCTGATATACACTAAGCTTTTCTCCGCCGATAAGTCCGGCGGTAGAGCTTCCCGTACCGTCAAGCTCATGAAGTATCTGATCCTTTACGGTTACATATGTGTTTTTAAAATCGCTGATATGCTCAGCAGTAATGATATAGGTCATTATCTTTGTGGTCGAAGCCGGAAATCTTCTTGCGTCGGCATCCTTTTCAAAAACCGGTGAGCCTGTGTCAAGGTTTTCAAGATAAACCGATTTGCTTTTCAGCTGGAAGTCGATATTAAAAAGCGCAGCATCTGCCTGCGGAGCAAAAGCAAAAAGCATTGCGGACATGACCAAAAGACAGGATATCATCAGGGATATAATTTTTTTCATAAAATTATTCAGCTCCTGCTTTTTATAATAAGATCATTCCTCCTGCAAAGCCGGCTTAAAAAAGCAGCTGATGCAGGTTATAAAAACAAAAATAAAAGCAATATCCGCCGGGCTGCCGGCGGAATACGCCCTTGTATATATTTTACTCCATTTCCGCACAAAAAACAAATGATATAATGCTAAAATTTAAAGTGATTATTTGTTCTTTTGTATGCACTTTTTCAGAATTCTATAAACGAGCCGCCGGGACAGATCCTGTCATACAATAATTTTATCCTTCACATACCACAGTGATATCTCTGATGAACAATAATTACGGCAATTCCCGGAGCTGTTTTACACCGACGTTACAGTTTTTGCTGAATAACATTAATTGTTGATAAGGCTGAAACTTTTCCGTGGTTTCTGCGTTATTATATATGAAAGCACGATCACAGGCAGAGCGAAGAAGAAAGGAAACAATTCGCCTGAGATCAGTATTTCAAAAAGACCGGTGCTTATGTATCGGCAGAGCATAGTTCCAGAGAGCTTCCGGAAGCGCAAAAGGAACAGCAATGAAAGGATGGTGATGGTCCATGATGAATGAGCTTGCAGAAAAAATCAAAAACGGCGATGAACAGGCGTTATATGAGCTGATAAGGCAATATGAACCGTGGCTGTCAGCCGTCATCTATAATGCCTCAGGCGGAAAGCTGGGCGCACATGATACCGAGGAGATAGCCGCAGACAGCTTTATTGCGCTCTGGATGAACAGGGGAAAAATCATTCCCGACAAATGCAAGGCATATCTTTGCAGAGTCGCCAAAAACAAGGCAATAAGCCTGCTGCGGAAACAGAACCGTTACAGCAGCGGACCGCTCACCGAGGAGGAAGCCGCAGAGCTGATCTATATCTCCGACAGCACCGAGTGGGAGGAAGCGGCAGCAGCACTGAAAAAGGCTTTAGATCAGCTTGAGGAAACAGACCGTGAGATACTTGTGAGAAGATTTTATTATTACCAGCCGATAAAGGATATTTCTGAAAAGACCGGGCTGAACGAGTCCACGGTAAAATCAAGACTGTACCGGGGACTAAAAAAGCTCAGAAAAATACTTGAAGAGGATGGGTTTGTATAACAAACTCTGTGAGTGTTTAAATGACTATGATTAGCCTGAGCAACTCAGAAAAAAGAACTGTGGCAATAACCTGAATCCGTGAAACTCATTATTGATTGTTCTGAAAAACCCAGAGATAATGCGTTGTTTTATGCATTTCAGGTTTTTAAGTTGTTCACCCATA
>CACWVH010000091.1 GCA_902764235.1 uncultured Ruminococcus sp. | reverse complement strand
GTATTTCCGCTGGACATAGGAAGGGTCAGGCAGCCGACACGGTGTGAGCCCCCGTGAAGTCCGGCACCGCCTGTGAACAGACCATAACCATAGGCAACCTGACAAACATCACCCTCAGTTCCTCCTGCTGCGACTATTGCACGGGCACAGCATTCTTCCCACATATCAACATCATTCTGTGTATAGAATGCCACAACTCTTTTTCCTGTGGTGCCCGAGGTAGACTGTATCCTGACACAATTTTTAATATCTGTAGCAAGCAGTCCGTAGGGATATGCTTCACGAAGATCATCCTTCTTGACAAAGGGCAGCTTATAAAGGTCATCCGTCCCCTTTATATCCTCCGGGCTGACGCCCTTTTCGTCCATAAGGTCACGGTAATATTTTACGTTTTCATAAACATATTTAACCTGATGAACAAGCTTTTCGTCCTGAATTTTCTTGATCTCGCTGACCGGCATGGTCTCCATCTCGGGCTGAAAATACTTCTTCTGCATTGTTATCACTCTTTCTTTTTTGATATCTCTGATCTTCTGACTGACTCCGGCTTATCGTCCGGCTGCTTTAAATAATAAGTATGTTTGTTAGATTTATTTTTTGTCACTTGAGCTTCCCACATCAAATATTCGGACAAGCTCAGTGTTTATCCTGCCTGAAAGCATTTTTATTATTGTATTTTTCCGCCTGCTGATAAACAGCCGGAGAAATAAACGCAAATTATTAAAGCAGGAAGTTTAAGTCAGTTATTATAGCCAAGACTGAAAGCTTTTTTATTTATATCTATAAAATTGGGTTTTACACACTTTTCGATTGCCTGCTCCCATTTTTCATAGGGAATGTCAAAATATCTGGCAAGATTGCCCATCAGGACGATATTGCACGCCTTTGCCGAACCTGCATCGCAGGCAAGCGACAATGCGTCTATTGCATCTACATGAACGCCCTTTGCAGTAAGCTCGTCAAGAATGTTCTCAGGATATTCCTCTTTTCCGATGATAACAGGCATAGGATCTATCTGCTGTGTATTGACAATTATTTTGCCGTCTTTTCTCAGGTGCTTTGCATATCTTGCTGCCTCAAGCTTTTCAAAGCTTACTATGAAATCTGCCTCTCCCTCATCAATAACAGGAGAATACACCTTATCCCCGAATCTTACATATGTTACGACCGAGCCGCCTCTCTGGCTCATGCCGTGTACTTCGCTTACCTTTACGTCATAGCCTTCATCCGCAAGAAGTCTGCCAAGAAGCTTTGAAGCAAGAAGTGAACCCTGACCGCCTACACCTACGATCATTATATTTTTTGTTTCCATTATTATTCTCCCTCTCTTTCAAATGCTTCAAACGGGCAAAGCTCAGAACAGACTCCGCAGCCGATACACAGTGTGTTATCCACAACAGCATGCTTATCCCTGAACGATATCGCAGGACAGCCAAGCTTCATGCAGCGCTTGCAGCCTCTGCATTTTTCAGGGTCGATCCTGAGGGGCTTTTTGGGCTTGACATACTTGAGAAGCACACAGGGTCTGCGTGAAATTATTACAGACGGCTCTTTTTTCGCAAGCTCCTCCTTCACTGCCTTCTCACATTCTGCAAGATCATATGGATCAACGACTCTGACAGATTTGATACCTACAGAACGGCAAAGGCTTTCGAGATCCACCTTTCCTGCCGGATCACCCTTGATATTATAGCCTGTGGCTGGATTCTGCTGATGTCCGGTCATGCCTGTAATGGAGTTATCAAGTATAATTACCGTTGCATTTGACTGATTATATGCTATATTCATCAGACCTGTAACACCGGAATGGATGAATGTTGAATCTCCGATAACTGCGACTGTTCTGCTTTCTGTATCGTCATCATCTGCTTTAAGGAAACCGTGAAGTCCCGATACTGCCGCACCCATGTCGATCATCATATCCATCGCATTAAGCGGCGGCATAGTTCCCAGAGTATAGCATCCGATATCTCCGATAACAGTGATATTATTCTTTGCGAGAACATAGAACATTCCTCTGTGAGGACAGCCGGCACACATCATCGGCGGTCTTACAGGTATCGGGCTGTCTGCACTGACAGTTTCCTTCGGCTCAAGTCCGAATGCCTGAGCAATTATCTTCTGTGAGAATTCTCCTATCATAGAGAATTTCTCCTTGCCGCAGACATCTATGCCTATGTTTTTACAATGTGTTTCAATTATCGGATCAAGCTCCTCTATTACATAGACCTTGCCGACGGTGCTTGCAAAATCCTGAATGAGCTTGACGGGCAGAGGATTGACAAGACCAAGCTTGAGCACGGAAACATCATCTCCGAATACCTCCTTCACATACTGATATGAGGTGGATGAGGTTATGATTCCGAAATCATATTTTCCGCTTCCTGTTTCGATTTTGTTCAGCGAGGTCACCTCTGCATATTCTGTCAGCTTTAATGTTCTTTCCTCGACAAAAGGATGTCTTTTTATAGCATTGGCAGGAGCCATAATATATTTAGTCGGGTTTTTAACATATTCCTTTGATACCTCTGTCCTCTCGCCCTTTTCCACAAGGCTCTGTGAATGTGCCATACGTGTGCACATCTTTACAAATACAGGTGTATCAAATCTTTCTGATATTTCATATGCTATCTTTGCAAAATCAAGTGCTTCCTGTGAATCAGCCGGCTCAAGCATGGGTACCTTTGCAGCAATTGCGTAATGGCGTGAATCCTGCTCATTCTGAGAGGAATGCATCCCCGGATCATCTGCAACGCAAATTATCATTCCGGCATTGACACCGGAATAGGATACTGTAAACAGCAGATCCGCCGCAACATTAAGACCAACGTGCTTCATACAGCAGGCTGAACGCTTTCCCTTGAGAGACGCACCAAAAGCTGTTTCGGCTGCAACCTTTTCATTCGGCGCCCACTCACAGTAGACATCATCATATTTAGCAAATTCTTCTGTGATCTCTGTACTGGGAGTACCTGGATAGCTTGAGATAAGTGAGCATCCGGCTTCATAAAGACCTCTTGCCAGTGCCGCATTTCCTATCATCAGTTCTTTCATTCTGTTAACCACCTTTTTTCTTTCCGGACACATGATCGTGTCTGATCTGATTCTTTATAACCTATAATTCCGGCATATGCATTGTTTTGTACTGTTACATCAGAGCATAGCACCAGATATAATTGAATGCTTATTATATTTTACTATTTTTTTTAGCTTTAATCAAGTTTTTTTACAACATTTTGCAAGAAGTTCTGTTTTTTCCGTCATTACCACCTCTTATCAGATCAATGTCATCAACTGTTAATTTTCTTAACAGTTGACGCCAATGCCCGACAGCGCCGCACTTCGTGAAAAAACCCGGACTTGTTTTTCAAGAGTCCGGGTTTTATTATGTCATTTTGTTTTCAGTGTGATCGTGAAGGTACTGCCCTCCCCCTGTATGCTGGAGGCTTTACATTTTCCTCCGTGCATCCCGGCTATCTGTCTGACTATGGCAAGACCCAGACCTGATACACCCTTTTTATTTCGCTGACGGTATGTATAATATCTGTCCCAGATGTTTTCAAGCTCTTGTTCCGGGATACCGCTGCCGTGATCTGTTATGCTGAGCGTTGCCGTTCCGTTTTCAGACTTCAAAGCAACATTGATGACCTTGCTGTCCCCGTTATGTCTGACAGCATTGTCAAGAAGGTTATATACAGCCCTTTCAAGTTTTCCGGCATTGCCGTTTACTATTATATCGCTTTCGATATCTGTTTCAATATGTCCGCCCTCTCTGCTGTACAGGCTTTCAAAATTTCCGCATACGCGCCCGACAACACTGCTGAGATCAACATCATCAAATTCCGGTCTGAACTCCGCACTCTGCATTTCGGAATATTCAAGTATTTCATTTACCATTGCAGAAAGTCTGTCGGATTCACGGACTATTACCTCGATGTCTGCATTGCACTGCTGCTCGTCGGTGCGTGAGATATCCCTGACCATTTCAGCATAGCCCTTTATCATAGTAAGCGGTGTCCGCAGATCGTGGGAAACATTAGCAAGCAGCTCCCTCTGGAAGCTCCTTGATTTATTCAGCTTATCAGAGGTTTCGTCAAGTACATCATTCAGCTCATCAAGCTCTGAGCAAAAGCCTTTTCTGAAATCCTCGGGAAAATCATCCTCTCCGATATGCTCTGCCTTTTCTGTCAGCTTTGCTACCGGACGTGCAAAGCTCTTTGCGATAAACCATGCAAGTATGAAGCCTGTGATAAGTGATATCACAGTACCCCATATCAACTGTACACGTATTATATCAACAGCCGGTCCAACCGCATCAAGCGTTGTACTGATATAGAGAATGTTTTTTTCGCCGTTCGATTCAATATATGTTCCGTATATATACAGACCGTCCTCTGTGCTCTCATATACACCGCTGTCCGATACACTCAGAGCTTCAGCAAATTCGTCATAACCCTCAGGCAGACTTCTGTATGCACCCTGATGTCTTACTCCGTCGATGATATGCTTTCCGTCCGGCTCATTAATATCACCGGCTGACGGAAAAGCATTATCCTTATCAGGAAACTGTCTCCCATGATTTTTCATAGCAAGACCCTTGAACTGATCGGAGCAGTAAATGATATTGTTGTCACAGTCTGTAATATAGATCAGTATGGAATTATTCAGCGACATATCATCAATTATACTGCTTATATTTTCATCAGAATAGCTTGCTGTGATCTTATTTGCCGCAGCCTTCGTATTGCTGATGAGCATATCATTATAAAAGCTCTGTATAAAAACCGTCTGCAAAAGCCACAGCACCGTAAAGATCAATGCGGTGAACAATACAAAATACAGCCAAAGCTTCATTTTGAATGATCTGAATCTAATCTTCAAATTTATAGCCCACCCCTCTGATCGTATGTATGTGATCACGGTATATTCCGAGCTTTCCCCTGAGCAGCTTTATCTGCCAGTCAACCGTCCTGTCATCACCGAAATAATCATATCCCCACACCTCATTGAGTATCTTATCTCTTGAAAGCACAACACCCTTGTTCTGCATCAGATATAAAAGAATACTATATTCCTTTGCAGTCAGCTCTGCTCTTTCTCCGTCGATCGTCACCTCATGTCCGAGGGTATCTAAAACAATCCCGGCGCAGGTAAGTCTGTTTTCATTTTTTGGTTTTGATGCAGCAGCATGACGTTTGATTATTACATTTATCCTCGCCATAAGCTCCTTCGGAGAAAAGGGCTTTGTTACATAATCATCAACGCCTGATTCAAAGCCAAAAAGCTTGTCATATTCAGAGCCTCTCGCTGACAGCATCAGAACAGGTATATCCTTCATTTCCCTGATCTTTTTTGTAGCAGTGAAGCCGTCTGTATCAGGCATCATTACATCCATTACTATTATATCGAAATCCTCTTTTCTGCAAAGCTCAATTGCTTCTGATCCGTCCTCTACGAATCTGACCTCATGTCCGTCACGAAGTGCATAGCGCTTGATAAGCTCTATAATATCAGGTTCGTCATCTGCTATCAGTATTTTTGCCATTATTCTCAGCTCCTGAATGTGATAGAGTATTTTGTTATACTTCCACTGTACGCTCTGACAGCAAAAGTAAATCTTCTCAGTGTTAGTATAATTATAAACTATAATTTATAGTTTTCATAGTGGAAATCCGGATTTTTATTTATTCTGATCTGATTATAATACCGCTTTATGGAACCGGACGGGAATATATATGGAATCTGTGTGGAATATGAAAAGAAAACCGCAGATAGGTCTTTTTGCAAGGATCATCTGCGGTTTTCCTGATTATCAGAATACATATCAGGTTTTTCAGAAATCTGTTTCCGGATTCTTATATTCTGAAATTATGTTATAAATGAATATTATGTCGGGGTCTGGGTTTAAATTGCTTTTATACAGCTGCAGCTGTTGTACCTGCACCGGAAATTTCACTGCCTGAGTTCCGGGTGCTGTCTGTCTGTGTATCCTTACTGCTGTTCTTTTGTGCATTATCCTGTGTTTCGTCTGCTGCTTTAGCTGATCTGCGGTGTTTTCTGCCTTTTCCGGCAATTCTCCCTTTTACCGAACCATCAGTTACCGACTCTTCACCGGAAGCTTCACTGTCCTTTGTTGTCTGAGGTCTTGCTCTGCGGGGCTTTGTTCCTGTGTCGCTGCCGTCAGCTGACTTTCCTGCTGATGAACGCTTGTGTCGCCGTCCGGCAGGCTTTGTGCTGCTGTCATTTTCTGATGTGTTGCCATCGGTCGTATCTAATGGTTTTGTCTTTTCTGACTTTTCAGTTTTCGATGTATTACCGTCTTTGGTGGCTGACGAGTTTATGTCAGTCTCTTTACTTCGTGAATTCTTTTCGGTACTCTGAGCAGACTTTTCCTGAGCATTTGAACTGTTATCTGTGCTCTGACTGACCGATGGTGAATTCTCAGCTGACACTGCCTTTTCATCTGCTGCAAAAGCTGTCACTGAGCTGCCTGCTATCACAGCTGCTGCAAGTACAGCTGTGACAACAATTGCCTTCCTTGTTTTCATAGGTATCATTTCCTTTCTTCCGGAAACACTGATCTGCTCAGCGTTTCCATTTTTTATATCAAATATTTGATAGCAGTTTTTTATACTCCGAAGCCGCTTCTGCCGCTGAAGCCTCCGTTCATACCATTCATATTGTTCATTCCATTCATGCCGTTCATACCCTTCATGCCGCCTCTGCCGCCCATCATTGACTGCGGGATAGAATCTACCTGTGAACCGTTTATTATGATAGTTCCGCCGTTATACTGGGCAGTACCATCATAATCAAAGGATGACATCTGTGCAGTTATATCAATTGTACCGCCGTTTACGATTATATTGCCGTTGGCATCGACAGCATCAGTATCACCCTGACCCATTACTATGGTAAGCTTTCCGCCGTTTATCTCAACAGCAGGAGTTGAATATGAGCTGCTCTTCTGTGCTGCATTGATTCCATCATCAGAAGATGTAATGCTTATGGTTCCGTCATTTATCATTATATAGGTTCCTTCTATTCCCTCAGCTGCTGTCAGCTCGAAGGTTCCGCCGTCTATCTGTGCGAGTGTTGTTGCCTGGATCGCATCACTTGATGCAGTTATATTGAAAGTACCTCCGCCGATATATATCCAGCCGACTGTATCGTCATCATCATTTTCACTGTGGAATCCGTCCTTTGATGAATTGATCGTAAAGCTGCCGTCATAAACTGATATCGAATCGTTTGCTTCTATGCTGTCCTTGGCTGTTGTGATATTGTATGTTCCGCCGGTGACTTTTACATCATCCTTGCCTGAAATGCCGTTGCCCTGTTCTGAGCTTATTGTAAGTGTACCCTTTCCGTTCAGAACAAGGTCGTCCTTTGAAAAGATGACCGCATCTGTATTGGTTGAACCATCAGCCTTGAAGGCTCCTGTAACTGAAAGTGTATTGCTGCTATCTGTTGTTGTCACAAAGCATTTGTCAGCAGATACCACATATATTGCAGGAAAATCACTGTTTGTTATTCTTACGCCGTCAAGTACAAGCTGAACCTTTGCTTCTTTGTCAGCCTCGACCTTTATTGTACAGTCGGCTGCCGAACCCTTGATAACATATATACCTTCCTCTGTGATACTGATCGTTTTGCCGTCAGATACTGTTATTGTTTTTGCCGAGGAAAGATCAGGAGAATGATCCAGGTCACGGTCGCTGAAAAGCTCTGAGGTATCTATCTTTTCAGCTGTGCTGCTGAGATTTACAGAGGAAGATGATTGATTATTGTCCTGTATGTTTTTGCCATTATTAATGCCTTCCTGCTGAGAATTATCCTGATTTTGCGAGGGAATACCTTCCTCTGCCTGTATACCCTGTCTGCCATTGTATGACGGGAAATTATTTTCTGTCTGACCGTCCGTTCCTCCGGCATTATTTTCGTTAAAATTACCATGCATCCTCTTGCTGAACCTGTTTTCTGCTGAGAAATTGTTTGTGCTGCTGTCTTTATTTTCATTGGTGCTGCTGTCTGATGATGTTTCGTTATCAGAGCTGCTTTCTGAGGAATTTTCACTTATCTCAGGTGTGCTTTCTTTATTTTCTGCCTGAGTATCCTGAAGCTCTTTATTTTCATTTTTATCCGAAAGAGTCGCAGGTGTGGTTATTGCCGTTTTTGTTTCTTCAGCAGTATTTGTACTGCCTGACGTGCTGCAAGCTGCAAGAGAACATATCATCACCGCTGCAAGTATTATAGTAACTGTCTTTTTTAACATATTAAAAACCTCCGTTCGATCTGTTTTTGTTTCGATGATTGTATTATAACCGTTGTTTTTGGAAAGCATAGGGAAAGTATTTGGAATTTATGTGGAATTTTATCTGATAGCTGTATTATTTCCTGAATCCGTGAAATTGAATTAAATCTTTTTTTAAACCTTCCGGGTTTTCATTTCAGCCAGGCGGCACTTATGGGTGAACAACTTAAAAACCTGAAATGCATAAAACAACGCATTATCTCTGGGTTTTTCAGAACAATTAATAATGAGTTTCACGGATTCAGGTTATTTCTGAATCTATATGTTCAGGCAGCCATAAAAATGCCGACGAACCAACGTCCATCGGCATTTTCATAATATTATTTTTCCTTTTATGTCAGCGTTTACATTTTCTAAAGCAACGGCTTTGTTCTTCCGATGCAGCAGATAAAATCGTGGTAATCCGTCCTTGCGATCTCATCAGCATAACAAAGCAGAGGTATTACTGCACTTTCCTGATTGAACATATATGAATTGATCTCACCCTCAGATGTAGCTATTACTGTACGTCTGGCAAGATTATTTACACATAGCGTTTCCATACATTTTTCTGTCTCTGTTATATCAATTCCTGTTTTTTTGCTTATAAGTGAAGCTGCAATCGGTGTATTCAGCCTTGTATACATATATAATATTATCTTCATCAGCTTTTCGTCGGCAAAAACACTGAAAACCCGGCTAAGGGCTACCGGCTCTGAAAGCTGATCTCTGATACCTGTCTCAGGCTCCTGCATAAGGAAGAAATGATGCATATCCGGCGACAGACGGGCAGTCGCAATTCCGCTGTCATTTACTACTTTTGCAAAATAATCTGTTTTATCAGAGCTGAGTGCATTATGCTCAACAAAAGCGCCAAGAAAATCCCCCAGTGCCCCTACATCCTGAACAAGACCGATTTCAATTGCCCAGCAGATTCCGAAGGCAAAGCGAAATGCCTGATCTCCCGACATCTGACACAACTGTTTTGCAATAGAAATAGTCAGGTTCTGTTCCTCATTTCCGAACAATGCATCTATACTGACATTCAGCACCTGTGAAAGCCTTGGCAGAAGCTCTGCGTCCGGCGATCCTCCGCATTCCCATCTTGAAACCGCCTGTGTAGTAACACCAACCAGTTCTCCAAGCTGTTCCTGTGTTATTCCTTTTTCTGTACGGAATTTCTTGATCTGCATTCCAAGCACACTCATTTTTTCAGGCTCCTTTATTTATAATATCAGAACATCAGTTCATGTTAATATGTTTCAATATCTATAATATCATTATTTTTCAATCCATTAAAACCGAAAGGATCTCTTCGAGCAATGTGTTTATTGAATATGCATCCATAGTATTGCTTGTCCAGAAAAGTGTAAAATCCTTATCATCATTGATATAATCATAGGCTGTATATGTACCCACAGCACCGGCATGACCATATCCTCCGTTTATCTCAAGATACATACCATAACCATAATGATCTGCTTCCGGTGAATAATCTGTTATCATTGCTTCAAGAGACTTTGAAGAAATAACCCTGCCGCTTCTGAGCGCATTCATCCAGGTAGTTATATCCTCTGCATTTGATACGATATCGCCTGCTCCCTTAGTCAATCCCAGCTTATCATCGTATATATCATATGATATGCCGTTTGACCACTCAGGGCTGTCCACTGTTTCACTGATATTCCCTGTATGCTCCATCCCCAATGGTGTGAAAAAGTTTTCTCTGAGAAAATCAATGTATTTCTTTCCGGAAACCTGCTCTACAATATTACTGAGAAGGAAATAGCTTGTATTTGTACCTGAATCCGTGAAACTCATTATTGATTGTTCTGAAAAACCCAGAGATAATGCGTTGTTTTATGCATTTCAGATTTTTAAGTTGTTCACCCATAAGGTGTAGCTTCTCCTGCCCATCCCCCCCGTCCCCCTTCCCAAAGGGAAGGGGGAGACTTCAGGGGACGGCGGCAGGCGTGCTGCGCACGCCTGCCGCCTATCTGAAATGAAAACCCGGAAG
>CACWVH010000090.1 GCA_902764235.1 uncultured Ruminococcus sp. | reverse complement strand
GGCGGCAGGCGTGCTGCGCACGCCTGCCGCCTGGCTGAAATGAAAACCCGGAAGGTTTAAAAAAAGATTTAATTCAATTTCACGGATTCAGGAATAAAACAAAGGTTTTGAACACATAGCGCAGCATATACGGAGTGATAGTGCATTGCGAAACCGGCGGCATGCCGGAGGAGGAGGGATCAGTTATGAGTAAGATAAATATTTTTGACATACTGGAAAAGGAACCGGGCCTCATGGACGATGCTTCACAGTACGAAGTCAGGACCAATACAAACAGGGTGCTTGCAAAAGTGAGCGCAGCAGTTGATAAAGATAAGGGTACGGCGAAAAAGCCTGTACGCCGCCGGTTTATGTTCGTTCTTGCTGCAGCCCTTATCAGCACAGCGGCTCTGATATGTACTATGGCAGCTGTGGCTCAGAACGGAAACGGAACAGACAGCTCATCCTCGGGCGGTCAGTTCACGAAGCAGGATGTACTTGCAAAAATGGACGCTGAAAAACAGGAGGATGCCGAAAGAGCGCTTAAAGAAAGTCTCAATGAAAGAGCAGAACAGCTGTTTTTTGAAAAAAGAGGATATTCAATTTCAGATTACATGGATCAATTCAAGGAAGGAAAAATATCCGGGCAGGATTTTGACAAGACTGTTTATTACGAATATAATGCTTGTTTTGCACAGGCAAAAAATGAAAAGTATTCAGAAATACTTAATAAGATCGTTGATGCAGGCTTTGGTGATGAGGCTCTGAGACAGGATGCACAGAAAAATGTTACGCTTGCAGTTTCTGAAAGCGCTGCTGATAATGCGGAGGACAGAACATGGTTTTTTAACAAAACGAAAGCATTATGTGATGCATATAATTCTCAGGAGCTTGTCCTTACAGAAAACGAAAGATATTTTCTTACAGATTATATCAATGACCTTTATTTTACAGTCAATCAGTACGCAAGGATGCATACGGGCGTTGATGATGAAAGGATAACAGAAGCTTATGATCTGATAGAAAAAACGATTGTTCCGAAGTATGGATACAAGGAGCTTGTATTCGGTGCTGCCGATGTAGCCGGAAACAGATAACGCAGGCTATAAAAAGCATATTCCCAGAACATTATAACCCCTGAAAAGCCGCACACCCCATGCATTTCGCATAAGGTGTGCGGCTTTTCTTTGGCTATTGTATCAGTTCAGTTCATCATCGGGTCAAAGCCCTTAAACTGTATTGCACCTGTGCCGCCGACGCTGTATTGATAGCTTACCATATCCTCGCCGTCATATATGCTGCCCTTTTTCACAAGTTCCTCCGACTCAAGCTTTTTAAGCAGCTCAAGCGCCATGCTGCGCTTTGTTTTCTCGTCAGCATTCTTGTAGGTGTCGCCGGTGCACATTTCAGAGACCCTGTTTTCTACCGCAGACAGCCCCAGAGCAAAGTCGTCATACTTTTTCTTCCATTCCGGATAATTCTCCTCGATCTTGTCCAGAACCTTGCTAAGCTCTGAATATCCCTCTGTGTCATAAGCTTTTCCGTCAATAACAGCCCTTCTGTTTTCAAATTCGATCCGTCCGCTTTTTTTCTTTGCCTTATAAAGCAGGATAACTCCGTTGTCGCTTGTTCTTTCGCTGCTTTCAGCTGTCAGCTTTATGCCGTCAATGGCCTTTTCAAGCTCTGCAAGCATTGTCTTGTCGTCTGTTTCAAAATAATCCGATGCTGTTTCTTCGTCGTATCTGAAGGCAACCTCAATAAGCTCGCCCTTATCATCGTCCCAGAGTGCAGGCGTTGTATGTACGCTTGCTGCATAGATCACATCGGAAGCTGTCTGCTCCTCTGAGTCGTTCTGTTCACCCTGTTCGTCCTGACCGTTTGCTTCGTTTATGACTGTTATCAGCTCGTCATAGCCGCTTACCTCATAGAATTTATCGTCAATGACAAGCCTTTCGCCCTGGAAGATCAGCCTGTCCTGTCCGTTTGAATCATAGATGATAGTGATATCGTCTGATTCATCGGATTCGGGATCCGGGACTTCCTTTATCACCTTGATTTTTTTAATGGCATTGACTACCTTTTTTGCGGTTTCAGTGCTTTCAGCGGAAAAATCAGTTATATTTCCCTGACGTATACCTTCATATCTCATGGTTATGGGAGTGCCCTGGGAATCATCAAGCAATGAATTCTGAGCAGATACATCCTTTTCCTCTTGTTCATTATTGTTATCCGTTGCAGAGGTGTCCGTATCCGCAGCTATATGCGAGCCGGTCTCTCCGGCATTTTTTTCTGTGCAGCCTGAAACAGACGCCGCAAGCACAACCGACATACATATAAGACCGATCAATAAAATCTTTTTCATATTAATTACCTCCCGGGCATAGTTATTATTAGCTGATTGTAAAAGTCAAAAAATCATCTGTTTATGCGGATTTTTGTACTTACAATTTTACATTTTTCTCCACTCTTCAAAGCTTTTCTGAGTCTGGCGAGGTGTCCGCCATTTTACAATCGGCTAATAGTTATTATAAGAGCTTTTTATACTTCCGACTATTGTAGTGATCCCAATAGAAGGAAAAGGTTACAAAACAGGGATGAATTTATTACTGTATTTCCAGACAGAAGCTCTGATTGCAAAAAATCCTGCCGGATCACTCCGGCAGGATCGTATTGTTATAATGATTAGCCTTGAAATCAGCCAAGCTCAGCGAAGTACTTGATTGTTCTTACCATCTGGCTTGTGTAGCTGTTCTCGTTGTCATACCAGGAAACTACCTGTACTTCATAGAGATCATCAGCGATCTTGCTTACCATTGTCTGTGTAGCATCGAAGAGTGAACCATATCTCATGCCGATAACGTCAGAAGATACGATCTGATCCTCGTTGTAGCCGAAGGACTCAGAAGCAGCAGCCTTCATAGCAGCGTTGATGCCTTCCTTTGTAACGTCAGCACCCTTAACAACAGCTGTGAGGATTGTTGTTGAACCTGTCGGAACCGGTACACGCTGTGCAGAACCGATGAGCTTGCCGTTGAGCTCAGGAATAACAAGACCGATAGCCTTTGCAGCACCTGTTGAGTTAGGAACGATGTTTGCAGCACCAGCTCTTGCTCTTCTGAGGTCGCCCTTTCTGTGAGGACCGTCAAGGATCATCTGATCGCCTGTGTAAGCGTGGATTGTTGACATGATACCGCTCTGGATAGCAGCATAGTCATTAAGTGCCTTAGCCATAGGAGCAAGGCAGTTTGTTGTACAAGAAGCAGCTGAAATGATCTTGTCATCAGCTGTGAGTGTGCCCTCGTTTACGCTGAATACGATAGTCTTGAGGTCACTGCCTGCGGGAGCAGAAATAACAACCTTCTTAGCACCTGCATCGATGTGAGCCTGTGACTTATCCTTTGAGCAATAGAAGCCTGTGCACTCGAGAACAACATCAACTCCGAGCTCGCCCCAGGGAAGCTCAGCAGCATTAGCCTTAGCATAGATCGTAAGAGTCTTGCCGTCAACTGTGATTGTACCAGCCTCGTCATCAGCTGTTACTGTGTGAAGACCTTCACCGATCTTACCGCAGTAACCGCCCTGAGCGGTATCATACTTGAGAAGATTAGCAAGCATTGAAGGCTTTGTAAGATCGTTGATAGCAACAACCTCATAACCCTCTGCACCAAACATCTGTCTGAATGCAAGACGACCTATACGGCCAAAACCATTAATAGCAACTTTAACTGACATGGGAATTACCTCCTAATAATATTACTGTTACTATTTTATAGCATTTTGATGGAAATTACAAGGGTTTGCGTAAAATTTAACAAAAAATTTTTAATATTTTCAGGGAAACGCTGAATATACCGCAAAAAAACTCCGGCAGATTATACTGCCGGAGCGTTATAAGCCTATTCTGTTCAGTCGTCTGTACCCATTTCGTCAAGGAGTCTGAATATTTCGTCATAGTCCTCCTGACCGTCGTCATCATCAAAGGGATCTTCATCTTCAAAGATATCCTTTTGCAGGGGTTCAGCAATTTCCTCTTCTATATTGAGTTCCTGCACAGGCTCATCTGCCGGTTCTTCCGGCTCGCTTTCCTGAACGCTTTCAGGGGTCATGGGAGCAGGCTCGCTCTCCTGAACGCTTTCAAAAGTCATAGGAGCAGGCTCGGTGTTCTGAACACTTTCAAAAGTCATAGGAGCAGGCTCGGTGTTCTGAACACTTTCAAAGGTCATAGGAGCAGGCTCGGTGTCCTGAATACTTTCAAAGGTCATGGGAGCAGGCTCAATATCATCCTCAAAGCTGAGTACCGGAGTTTCGTTATCTTCCTGAGCCGGTTCATCATCCTCGAAGCTGAGTCTGCCTGAACGGGCAACACTGCTCTCAGAGGATTTGTTGATATCGTTCATAGCTTTTTTCAGATTTGAAAAATCAAGAACGGGAGTTTCATTTTCTTCTGATGCGCCGCCTTCAGCCGGCTCGTCATCATCAATGCCAAGCTTGCCCCTTGTTTTGAGGGGAGTGCCTTTTGCTTTGCGCTCGACTCTTCTTCTGGGAGCTTCGTCACTCTTCGGCTTGCGTTCGGAAGAGATAGCGCCCAGAAATTCGGGATCATCCTCGTCCTCATCATAGCTTCTGCCGGGTCTTTCATATTTTGCATGGATCGAATTGCTGATAACAAATGCTGCTGCATAGGCAACAAATGCAAGGTCAGCAACACACATAAGTATTCTGCCTATGGTCGGCTCGAGTACCAGTGTGTCAATATTGCCTGTCTGCGGATCGGGAGAGAACATCTTTATAAGAAGATCCACTGTTGTGATAAGTCCACACATCACATAGCATATGCCGTAAAGCGTGCTTCTGCGTACTGCTGATCTTGTTCCGACCTCGGCAAAGAACATTGCCTGATAGAAAAGAAACAGGGTCAGGAATGTAACGGAGATCACATCAAACATCTCGGTCGCATGGATAGAGACCTTTGAATAATCTATAAAAAGATTTATCAGTCTGCCGCATGACCATGCTGTAAGAAGCAGTCCCGCCAGCGGAAATCTGACCATACCGTTATGCTTTGTAAATGAAACGCAGGATTCATAAAGCAGGATTCCTCCGCCTGCAAGGGAAAGCAGGGCAAGTATTATGCTTCCTGCAAGAAAAGTAGAGGAGCCGAGCGAAAACAGCGAGATAATACCGGTACCGATCACTGCAACGGCTGCGATAAAACCGAAAAAGCCTGTTACCTTGCTTTTCGGGGGTGAAAGCTCGACATTTACCTTTCTGTCGGCTATGAGCAGAATCACACCTATCAGCCATACAAGCACGATAGATATGACAAAGATAGCTGAGCATATCTCAGAATTGACAAAGAAGCCGACACCGTTTACATTGAAAAGAGTATCGCAGAGCTTTGCAACTCCGCCTATGATACCGAAAATTATCATAGGAATCCATAACTTATTGATTTTCATACAGTTCTCCTTCTTTCATAGAGGTTTTGCTGATTGTAAAATCAAAAAATCTTCTGTTTATGCGATTTTTTGTATTTACAATTTTACACTTTTCTCCGTTTTTTCAAAGCTTCTCGGGTTTACGGCGAGGTGTCCGCCCGCCGCAGGCGGGCGGACGACCCTTCGCCACTTTACAATTGGCTATCGTAGAGGTTTAGCTGAAATTTTTCCGGAATTTATTATATGTCGCTGCGCTGTGCCAGCGGGAGGTATTCCTTGCTGTGTACCATCGAACGGTATGCTGGTCTGATGATCCTGCCGCCGTAGGTAACCTCCTCCATTCTGTGAGCACACCAGCCGGCGATCCTCGAAACAGCAAAAAGAGGTGTGAACATCTCACTCGGTATTCCAAGCATATCATATACAAAGCCGGAATAAAAATCAACATTCGCACAAATGACCTTGCTGCTTTTCTTGACCTCTTTCATTACCCTCGGGGTGATACGTTCAACGCTCTTGTACAGTTCAAACTCATCAAGCATATTCTTTTCCTCTGCGATCCTTGCAGCAGTATCCCTGAGTATTTCCGCACGGGGGTCTGACAGGGTGTATACAGCGTGTCCGAAGCCGAAGATAAGTCCGCTGCCGTCGCCCTTTTCCTTTCTTATGACGGACGCAAGATAATTATAGATCTGCTCGTCATCCTTCCAGTCCTTCACATCATTTTTCAGCTCATTCATCATTGTGCGGACCCTGAGGTTTGCGCCTCCGTGTCTTGGTCCCTTGAGCGAACCGATAGCCGCAGCTATTGCCGAATATGTATCTGTTCCCGAGCTTGAAAGCACTCTTGTGGAGAAGGTCGAGTTATTACCTCCGCCGTGTTCTGCATGGAGTATCATGCACAGATCCAGGAGCTTTGCCTCGGAATCAGTGAATTTCGTATCGAATCTCAGTGCACGCAGTATGGATTCACTTGTTGAAAGTGACAGATCTATGGGATGGAAGAACATACTTTCCTTATCAAATGCTCTGCGCTTGACCTGGTATGCATATGTCATTATTGTCGGCAGCGAAGCTATAAGCTGTATCGACTGACGCATAGAGTTTTCAAGCGAAGTGTCGTCGGGGTTATCGTCAAAGGTATAAAGCCCGAGCACAGAATGAGCGAGCTTGTTCATTATATCCCTTGACGGGAGCTTCATTATCATATCCTCCGCAAAATTATGCGGAAGCTCTCTGTAATGTCCGAGTATTTCCTTGAAGCGTGTGAGATGAGCTTCATCCGGCAGACTGCCGAAAAGAAGAAGCCACGCAGTTTCCTCAAAGCCGAACCTGTCCTCGCTTACACAGGCATTTATTATATCCCGTACATCATAGCCTCTGTATGTAAGTTTTCCCTTGTCCGGTATTCTTTCACCGTCTGCAATAAGAAAGCCATGTACATTACATATATTAGTAAGACCTGCCATAACGCCTGTTCCGTCAGGATTACGCAGACCTCTTTTTACTCCGTAGGTCAGATAATCACGCTGATCGAAGCCGTTATATCTGCGGTATTCATCGCAAAGCTCGGTAAGCTTATCATTATAAAAACCTGCCGGTGCGGTCATTGCACATTCCTCATTTCATAAACACACCGCCGCAGCTTTGCGGCAGCACTTTTTTCAAAGCGGAGATGTCTCACCGCCCGTTTATTATTCAGTAACACCCTCAACCGGTATCCGATAATAATACATCCTATATTTTAACTTTTTTTTGCTCATATGTCAAGGACGGACGACATATTGTTTGAATGTACGAAGAAAAAATCTTAATAAGGGAGTGTAAAAGTTGAAAAGACGCTTTATTGTTATTCTTTCGCTGTTTCTTGCCATGGCATTTCTTCCTGCGCTTTCCATAAGGCAGACTACTGCGCTGAACGATTCGCCTTCCCGGAACAGCTCATCCTCCGGCACCGAAGCCCGCCAGACTGACGGAACAGAGGACTGCTTTGTCATACTTGACACCGAAAGCGGAAAAACATTTGAAATAAACGAAAGAAAGTTTCTATATGGTGCTCTGAGCTATGAGATGCCGCCCTCCTTTGAGCCGGAGGCGCTCAAGGCGCAGGCAGTTGCTGTATACACATATTTCTCCCGGCTCAGGAATGTACAGCGTTCTTCCCCTGACCCTGAGCTGAAGGGAGCGGATTTTTCTGCGGATCTGTCCGCCGGTCAGTTCTATCTCAGCGAAGATCAGCTGAAGGAAAGATGGGGCAGCTCCTTTGAGCAGAGCTATAAAAAAATAAAAGCCGCCTGTGACAGCGTTTACGGGCTTGTACTGACAGACAAGAACGGCGAGCTGATAGATGCCGCCTATCATGCGATATCAAACGGCTCAACAGAAAACGCCGAGGATGTTTTCGGCATAAAAAACGAGCACCTCTCGAGTGTTGCAAGTCCCGGAGACGCCTTTGCACCCGATTATATTACAGATGTTGTATTTTCCGGCGACGAATTCCGTGATACTCTTAAAGCAGCAGACAACAAAATAAGCTTTTCGGGAAAGCCTGAGGACTATATAAAAAGCATCGACCGCACTGCTGCCGGTACTGTCAGAAGCATTGATATCTGCGGCTGCACCTTCACAGGCGATCAGATACGCAAGGCATTTTCCCTGAGGAGCGCTGCTTTTGAGGTGGAGTACAGCGGCAGTCTTTTTACCTTTACCGTAAGAGGATATGGCCACGGTGTAGGGCTGAGTCAGTACGGAGCGCAGTACATGGCAAAAAACGGTGCCGGATACAAAGAAATACTCACCCATTACTACACAAACGTACTTGTTAAGAATAATTTGGAATTTGGAAATAGGAATTAGGAATTTTGTAAAACTGCTGCGTTAGCATTTAGCCGAAAGTAAATAGCGGTATGTATATTTCAGAATCAGCGTAACGAAGCTGCCCACGCTCACACAGAACTTGCCGCTGCTACGAAAGTAAGCGAGCACGCCGCAGGCAGCGCAGCGTAGGAAAGCGAGTGCAGTAAGCGAGCACGCCCCCCGCAGGCGGTGGGCAGCGCAGCGGGGGCAGGGTGAGGTTAAGGAGAGAAGATTTCAAAAGAGGAGAACCGGAAGCGCTCACTTCGTTCGCTAAATGAATAATGAATAATGAATA
>CACWVH010000089.1:3087-11758 GCA_902764235.1 uncultured Ruminococcus sp. | reverse complement strand
ATCTCTTGTAGCAGTAAATTCTTATGATGAATTTTACCATGAACATTTAGTCTTACTTGTTTTGACTTGCTAAAACGCTGTTTTGGCACGGTCTGAATTATATGATCGAGATGCTGGGTGACTGACGGAGGATAGAATATGAAAGATATTGAAAGAGTTTGCAGCTTCCTTGACGAAGTACATACCTATTATCTTGCTACTGTTGAGGGCGACCAGCCGAGAGTGCGTGCATTCGGGACAGCTCTTCTGTATAACGACAGGCTTTATATCCAGACAGGCAAGGTCAAGGATGTTTCAAAGCAGATCGGTGCTAATCCCAAGGTTGAGATCTGTGCATTCAAGGACGGAAAATGGCTTAGGATCGCAGGCGAGCTTGTAGATGATGATGATCGTGATGTAAAGGTCGCTATGCTGGAAAAGATGCCGAGCCTGAAGGCAATGTACGATCCCGATGACGGCAATATGCAGATGCTGTATCTCAAGAATGCAACAGCTACATTCAGCTCTTTTACCGAAGCACCGGAAACTATAAATTTTTAAGGAGTAACTAACATGAGTGAAAAAGATCAGATTCTTGAAGCAATGAAAAATGCCGGTGAACCGTTGAATGCAGGCAAGATAGCAGAGCTTACAGGTCTTGACCGCAAGGTAGTTGATAAAACAATGACTGCTTTGAAAAAGGACGGCTCCATCGTATCGCCTGTCCGCTGCAAGTGGGAACCCGCTGACAAATAATAAACAGACCGGCATACCTTTTTTATAAGATATGTCGGTCGCTTTGTAAAATCAGAAAGGATGGATTAATTTATGAATAAATCGTTTTTAGCATTTATCGGAGGAATATGTACAGGTATATTTGTTATCATGCTTTATCTTCACCGCAATGTTATCAAAGCGGCAATAACAGGCGGGGAGATGCCCAGAGCGCCGAAAAGCTGTCCTGCCTATAAGCCCGAAGAGGATGATGAATGAGCTATACTGTTGCAGACAATGACTCCGAAAGAGATGATGAACATGAATGAAGGATTTGATTTGCAAGCATACCTGACTGAGTGTGTTGAGCAGTTGATGACTGATATATTGAAGGCGACCTTCAGGAATCCGAGGAAAAGTGCTTATATGGCAAAATTCACTCTGGCTGCACGGTCAGCAGCGGTAAAAAGAGAACGTGCCGAGGCTTCCGGAGAGCATATACCCACATTTCTTATTGCCAGTATCACAAGTCAGTGCAATCTTCACTGTGCCGGCTGTTACTCAAGGTGCAATCATGCCACGGTTGACGGTGAACCCGTCAGACAACTTACTGGTACAGAGTGGGCAAGGGTATTTGACGAAGCAGAGGAGCTGGGAGTGAGCTTTATTCTGCTGGCAGGAGGAGAACCCATGCTCCGCCGTGACGTAATTGAAGAGGCAGGAAAAAAGCAGAACATACTTTTCCCGGTTTTCACTAACGGTACATTTATGGATAAAAAATACTTTGATCTGCTTGATCGAAGCCGGAATCTTATCCCCATTCTGAGCATCGAGGGAGAAAAGGAAACCACTGATGCAAGACGAGGCAGCGGCGTTTATGACAGGCTTGTGAGCAATATGGACGAGCTGCAGCAGCGTGGAATGATATTCGGAGCGTCCGTAACCGTAACTACTCAGAATATTCAAGAGGTAACCTCCGATGTATTCCTGAAAAGGCTATCCGATAAAGGCTGCAAGGCTGTAATATTTGTGGAGTATGTTCCTGTGTCGGATGATAGTATTGAACTGGCACCCGGTGATAAGGAACGGGAGTATCTCAAAAACAGGATCGACTGTCTTAGAAATGAGCACTCTGAAATGGTATATATTTCTTTTCCCGGAGATGAAAAGGAAACAGGCGGCTGTGTGGCAGCAGGTCGTGGTTTCTTCCATATCAATTCCCATGGAGGAGCAGAACCATGTCCGTTCTCGCCATACTCTGATATCAATGTACGGGACACTTCCCTCAGAGAAGCAATTAATTCCAGATTGTTCAGGGAACTCAGAGACGGCGGATACCTTCTTGAAGATCATATCGGCGGCTGTACATTATTTGAAAAACGTCATCAGGTAGAAAAGATCATAGCCGAAGGTAAGGCTCAGACAAATATCGGATAAGGAGATATTTATGAATATTGCGGTAAGATATTATTCTAAATCGGGAAATACAAAGGCTGTTGCAGATGCTGTTGCCCAAGCGGTCGGAACAAAGGCGGTATCGGTCGATGCCGCACAGGCAGATATAAAAGAGCCTGTCGATCTGCTGTTTATTGGCGGTGCATTGTATGCTTACGGTCTTGATAAGCATATGAAGGAATATCTGAAAACATTAAAAAAGCAAAATGTAAAGAAAGCTGTTGTATTCTCTACATCATGGCTTTCAAAGCATTCTGTTGACCTGATAAAGAATGGATTGAGGGAAGCAGAGATCCCGGTGGAGGAAGAATTCTTTTATGTGAAGAATAAACCGAGTGATGAGCAGAAAAAACAAGCAGCGGACTTTGCGAGGAAATTTATATAATGACAAACGAAACTATACCAGATAAATACAGCTCCATACGTCTTAATAATCAGCTTTGTTTTCCGCTTTATGCCTGTGCCAAGGAGGTTGTGCGGCTCTATCGCAAGCCCCTTGAAAATTTAGGTCTGACATATACTCAGTATGTCGTAATGATGGTATTCTGGGAATATGGGGGAATGACAGAAAAGGAACTGGGCAAGATCGTGCATCTTGATTCGGGAACTCTTGCCCCGCTTCTCAAACGTCTGGAAAAGCAGGAATTAGTAACAAGGACACGCCCCGAAGGTAATGAGAACAAGCTTTATATTTCCCTTACAGAAAAGGGAGAGAAACTAAAGGACGATGCACTCCATGTTCCGGAGAAAATGTCCGGTTTTATCTCATTGCCGGATGAGGATCTGATAATGCTGAAAAGCCTGCTTGATAAAATGATGGTAATGATGGAGGAAACAAAATGACAGTTTGTTATTTTACAACAAGCGGTAACTGCTCCGGAACGAGCATATCACGCTGAAGGATATTATAGCTTCAAATGAATGAACAGGAGGATTATAACAATGATAATCAAAGCAGTAAAATTCAGAAAAGACGGTTTTTATTCACAGCCATTTGTCTTTGGCGGTGAGGAAGGGGCGGATAAGTTCGACCCCAATATCCGCTATCGCGGAAGCCTGCAGAACTATCTTATAGATACAGGCACCGAGGTGATACTGGTGGATACGGGACTTCCCGCAGGCACACCGGAGGAAGCTCCGGATGAGAATAGTATTCTATACACAGGCAAGGATATCTGCACCTATATGGAGGCTCTGGCAAACCTTGGCTATAAGCCCGAACAAGTGACAAAGATACTTCTGACTCATAAACACTCCGACCATTCCGGAGAATTAAAGTCTTTCCCGAATGCTCAGATCTTTGTCAATGAAGAAGAACTCAGTGCGGCTGAATTACAGGGAATCCCGAATATAGTTCCTGTGAAATTTACGAATGGTGCATACTACAACTTCCCCGAAAGCCAGAAGATCGCTGAGGGTATTTATTTCATCAAAGCAAAGGGACATACAAACGGAAACAGCATTATCATTGTGGAGTCAGACGGACTGTTCTATATGCTCCACGGAGATATTACCTATGTTGATGAAGCACTGTATGAAAACAAGCTTTCTGTTGTGTTTGATGATATAGCTGCTGCCCGTGAGACTATGGACAGGGTGCGTGAATTTGTCCGCAGCCATCCGACAGTTTATTGTGGTACTCATACACCGCAGGGCTATGAAAATCTTGAAGCAAAGCGTGTAATGGATCTGGATAATCCTGTTCCGACAGTGCTTGCTGAGGTTGATTTTTCAGACAGTAAGGCTACAGGAATATATGTCTGTTCCATCTGCGGCTATGTTTACGACCCGGAAGAGCATGAAGGCACAGCGTTTGAAGAATTGCCGGACGACTGGAAGTGTCCGAGATGCAAGCAGCCGAAAGAGAAATTTAACAAGGCATAATATTTTGACATCACAGCCTCGCTTAGTGCGGGGCTATTTTCTTATTAAAAGTACGAAAAAGAGTAGACGTGTGCAGGGCGTGTATGATATAATGGTATAAAGCTGAATTTAGGTGATGAACATTGAAGGACGCATTGATTAATTATAGTAAAAAGCTATGGCAAGACCAAATTATTATTATCCGGGTGAATATGAGAGTGTTGTTTCTGAATTAAAAACTGAATTTCAAAGAAGCATTCTTGTACCGCGTACAACTAAAACAAATCTTGAACACTTCCGCAGCAGATTCGGATTTGAGCTTCCCGATGACATAAAGGATTATATTAATCTATATTGGCATTCATATATCAAAGGAGCATATGATTGCTATAAGCAGGATGATGATGGCGGATATTATAAATTTGATGAAGGTCTGATACTGTTTCCGGTACTGAAACATAACCGTAAAACAGATGATGATGTGCTTTTTCAGAAAAACGGAGTTTATGACCTCACCAAACAGCTGTACAAAAACTGTAAAAAAGAGCATTACTGCTGTGATGATATCACTGATAAAGTAAAGGAATATATTTGTATCGGCTGGACAGGGTATGCTGCTCATGCTGTCTTATATAAAATAGCAACAGGTGAGATCTATCTTGAAAGCTGGAGAGAAGATAGATTAGCTGATGATAAACAAATCGCAGTTTCTTTATCCGAATTGATTAATAATATATATTTCAAACAGACTAAATCAGTTATAAGATAAATTTGAATTCAGAGGTTTTTTATGGCGACAGTCAAGGTGAAGGTTTTAGAAATAATAGATATGAGTTTTCCGATATTTGTTAAATTTGAGCTGATAGATTGTAATGGTGTCAGTCATCATTTTATTGACAAAGTTCCGGTTATAAGTGATGGTTATGATTTAATTCCACCATGTACCGGAAATATGAGATGCAGTATCATCAAGGAAACAAATAATACAATTATTATTATTATTGACACTTCAAAACCTGATGATATTGGATCGTTGAATGGAGAATATCAATTTGAAGTTTTTAAAGAGCAAGTAATAATATAAATTTTGTTACTAAATTCAAAAGGTTTTAGTAGTTATCCCCGTGATTTCACTGCTGTTCAACTACCGACGACTTCCACATTTTGCAAAGAATTATAATTATCGCACCAATCTGTCAAAGTAATCATAATCCCTTGATCCTTGCATAATGCAGTATTATGTTCCGACATTTTGTAGTTACACATAGTACTGTTTTACCATTAACGGAAAAAGTAATAAACGATGATGTAAAAGCCGGATTTACAGATAATAACAGCCGTGCAGAGATTGATTCTGCACGGCTGTTATTGGCTTTTATTATTGCTGATTCTGTATTGCAGATCACTATGTTGTGACCGGACCGCTTGTACTTCCTGTATACTTTGCGCCATCAGAAAGATTGACTGTAACAGAGCTTATATCATCTGCGGTAATGCTGTCGCTGTAGCTCTCTCCGGAAATATTGAGTGTCAGCTTGCCTCCGTTGTAGCCATCCTTACCCCATCTGCCTGTACCAGCTGATACAAGATTGCCTGATTTTGCAGTCAAAGTGTTGCCGCCTTTCAGGTTGATAACAGAGCTTGTATTAGTGATGTAGAACATTGGTCCATCAAGCTCACTGGTGATGGTCGTGTTTGTCATCGTGAGAGTTGATACAGAAGCGGTCGCATCCGAATCCGCAGCATCACCCGACATACTCTGGTAGAGCATAACTCCGTTATTTCCGCTGCCGCTTACGGTAAAGCTGCAATCTGTCATGGTAATGGAGTTCTTTCCCTCGATAACTGCCGCCTGTGCACCGGTAGAAATACCCACACAGTTTTCAACTGTAATTTCACCTGTTGAATATATATTGGGACTTCCGTCGCCTGAAGAATTGAGCTTTGAATTTTTAACCGTCACATATCCGCCGCCGCGGTCTGTTGCAATTGGCGCACAATGAGCACCTGTGGTTGTGATATCAAGATGATCGGCGTTGATTGTTCCTCCATAGGTAGCATAAACTCCACGGGAGCTGTTGCCTGTGGTATTGATGCTTACATTGCTTAATCCGACATTAGCTTCGTTCAGAGAGAAGACCGCATTTGCTCCGCTGCAATCGGATTTGATCGTGCAGTTTTCAATGTTTGCTTTGCTGTTTTCACCGACTGTCAGGATCACGGAATTGATTCCGTAAAAGTTGTAATCATCGGATACATCAGATTTTCTTGTTGAATCGTTTGTGCCTGCATCACCGGTTTTTGTTAAGGCAGCGTTTTTCAGCGTCAGGCTTCCGCCGTTGATAATAAGAAATACATTCTGGTCCGTTTCGCTGCTGCTCCACTGCCCGCCGTCAATAACAGCATCAATGCCGTCAACAACATAAGCACCGCTGAGAGTTACGGTCTTGTTTCCGATCTTGACTTCATAGGTACCGGAGGAAAGCTGCGTATTATCCGTGTTTGCTTCCTTGACGGTTATCTCGCCTGAGCCGACATCTGACTGATTTGAGTTTTCATCCGCAGAGGATTCATCCTTTGTATCTGCTTCGGATGATCCCTCTGCTTTGCTCGATTCCTCTGAAATGCTTTCTTCTGCTTTGCTGCTTTCAGAAGTATCTGTGCTTGTTTCTGACTGTGTAATGCTGCTCTGAACGGTTGGTCCATCAGAATGATCTTTTTCCGTTCCGGCGGCATTGCAGCCGGCAAGCATAAGTATCACTGACAGCATTACAGCTGAATATTTTACCCTGTTTTTCATAGGATCACCCCATCTTTATTATTTGATTATATTATATAATTGAGTATTCTATTGGTTGTTAAGAGAATGTAAACAAGAATAGTAATTTAGCCTAAATTTTTTCAAGATTGTCCTTGAGAGTAATATGTATAATCATTATGCCTTTTTGTATAGTCCTTATCACTAAAAAAACTGCTTATTATTGTGCAAAACAGAAAAGTTGTAATATTGATATTGATAACTTAGATAGCATGTGCTATTATTAAGTTGTAAGCTGAGTGGTTACAACTTTACAGAATAAAAATAATATGTTATTATACGGAGGTAATCATTATGAAAATCGCAGTTGTATGTGCAAACGGAAAAGCAGGTCAGCTCATCGTAAAGGAAGCATTGGGAAGAGGTCTTGATGTTACGGCTTTTGTAAAGGGAGATAACAGATCCGCTGCTGAAAAGGCTGTTATCAAGGATCTGTTCGACCTTACTTCTGAGGATCTCAGCGGCTACGATGTTGTTATTGACGCATTCGGAGCATGGGCGCCGGAGGTTCTCCCACAGCATTCGACTTCCCTGAAGCATCTTTGTGACATTCTGTCCGGTACAGATACCAGACTTCTTGTTGTAGGCGGTGCAGGTAGCCTTTATGTCAACCCAGAGCATACTCTTCAGGTAATGGACGGTCCTGACTTCCCCGATATATTCAAGCCCCTTGCGGCAGCACAGGGCAATGCACTTGCAGAGCTTCGTGAAAGAAATGACGTTAAGTGGACGTTCCTAAGCCCGGCAGGTGATTTCCAGGCGGAGGGCGAGCGCACAGGAAGGTATATCCTTGCAGGCGAGGAGCTTACTCTGAACAGCAAGGGCGAAAGCATCATCAGCTATGCAGACTATGCCATCGCTATGGTTGACGAGGCAACAAAGGACGATCACATACAGCAGCGTATCAGCGTTGTCAGAGAGTGAGATGTTTAAACTATGCAGATAACCGGCAAATTTACAACAGCTGTACATATCCTGACCTGCATTGAAATGTTCAGCAGTGAAATGCGTGTAACAAGTGAGTTTCTTTCGGGAAGTACGGGAGTTAATCCTGTCATTGTGCGAAATGTGCTGTCACAGCTGAAGTCAGCAGGAATTGTCAGTACCCGTCGCGGGAGCGGAGGTGCGCACCTGGCAAGATCCCTTTCCGAGATCACACTGTATGATGTATATAAAGCGGTTGACTGCGTAGACAGCGAGGAGGGTCTGTTCCACTTCCACGAAAACCCTAATGCAGACTGTCCTGTCGGCAGGAATATCCACAGAGTTATGGACGGCAGGCTTTCCGGTGCACAGGCGGCATTGGAAAATGAGCTGAAAAAAACGGCACTGTCTGAGATAGTGGAGGATACAAAGAGAATCATTTCCGAAGAATAAAAGCATGAGTGTGCTGACAAAGCGTCTGCACACTCGTGTTCTTTTAGTGATGGTGCCAATCCTTTATATTCAAATACGTAGGCTGGCGCACTGAATAGTCTATAGAGTTAATGAAGCACTGAGCCGCAAGGCGTGATTTATTCAGTGATTCCTTAAGAATCATGCCGTGGTTTTCAAGGCTCACAGTTCTTTATGAGAATGTTAAGTTCTGCCCTGATTGCGGCACGCTGCTCAACAATGCTGCAACGCAGAAGTTATAATTCAGTTCCATACTTTAATATCACAGCCTTTCATCGGCGAAGCATTTTCTTTTGTAGAAATGCAAAAAAGTGGTAGTCGTTGGTGTGATGGATATGATATAATGGGTATATACCTGAATCCGTGAAACTCATTATTGATTGTTCTGAAAAACCCAGAGATAATGCGTTGTTTTATGCATTTCAGGTTTTTAAGTTGTTCACCCAT
>CACWVH010000089.1:0-3071 GCA_902764235.1 uncultured Ruminococcus sp. | reverse complement strand
GCGGCAGGCGTGCTGCGCACGCCTGCCGCCTGGCTGAAATGAAAACCCGGAAGGTTTAAAAAAAGATTTAATTCAATTTCACGGATTCAGGTATATATTTAAGCACGATGGAGGAAGCTATAGTGAAATAGTTATGTATGATAATCAAAGATATGGTTAAACCAAATTTCCTTAATATCAGAACATCTATCCAGACATATGACAGAGATGCCGTTTGCTGTGGTGCGCCGTGTTGGAGATGGGCATATCACGCACTTCATTCAGCTGATAAGTGGTTTATAAATCCATGCGTTTATGATGAGCCGCCGTTTCACGAAGAAGGCATGGACAACCCTGACAAACCGACCTCTGTTGTTCTTTCTGATGAGCAGCTGCTTGAATATCTCGATCAAATTGAGAAAAAACCTATGATTACCTTGACTCTCCGACAGATGAAATGCTGTACGAATGTCCGGAAAACTGTGAGCATACCAGAATGGAGCTTGTACTGCGCCAGTTCCGCCATATTTCTTTCCATATAGGAATGCTTAATGGTCAGACAGCTGTTGCTACGGGAAATATCCCGATGTGGGTATCACAGGCTGATAAATATGTTGATGACGGAATTCTGTTCGGAAGATACCGGAAGGGTCAGATAACTAAATGAGTATCACAAAAATGTTCAGCAAGTTTTCAGCCCTGCTCCGGTGGGGTATTTCTTCTCCAAAATGAAAAAATGGTAGCTGTGATCGGTGTGGGTGTTGTATAATTATAAAAAATGGAATTTGATGGAGTGATTATTACAATGTTTGATTATGATAGTTTTGCAAAATGGGTAGATAGCGTGCTTCAGTTGGAATTTCCGAAGAATACTATTGCTGTTAACTTTAATCTGTATGAAGAGAATAATGAAAATGAATACTCTATACAAATAATTGGTGCAGAAAAGTTCAACGAAGAAGATTGGGCTTGTTATGAAACCTTTACTACCGGAGAAAACCTCTATATATGGGTTGAAGAAGGTGATTGGGAAAATGCTCTTGAAACTGCAACAATCAATCTAAAAAAGTATCTGGATAGTGGTATGTATTCATCAGATTTGAAAAGGTATGATGGTATAGGAATTGGGTTTGTTGATGGTGATATAGAAATAATTTATAAACATTGATGATAGCATTAAAGGATAAGGTTTTGTTTCACCTTATAACTATACCTACTTCTTAACGACTTTCAGCACTGCCATCGTTGGCAGGGTATTTAGTTTTGTAAAAATGTGAAAAAGGGTAGCAGTTGGCGGGGCTGATGTGGTATAATGAGACAAAACATATTTTGGGGAGAAATTAAAATGTTAGAAATACATGATAGGGTTAATTACGAAGAATGGGATAATAGTGATTTTATTATTCCTATAGAACTAAGGCTGACAGAAGATAGTTTTCTTCACAAAGCTATACAGGTTTTCTATAAAGTCGGAGGATTTGATTTTTTCAATGTCATAGAACCGGAAAGATACGCTGCAAATTGGTTGGATTTTGTTGGAGAATTATATTCTGACATTGAAGATGGAAAGTACAGATCTGATGGGAAATATCATAAAAATCCTTTATCAGACGAGGATAAACTTTTACTTAAAGAACAAGGGGTACCGAATATATTTATTGACGATATTGTAAGTTGAGCTTTGAGCTAACGACTTCCGCATTTTATCCCTACACTTGTCAACAAAATTGTAATTTTCGCCCCATTCTGTCATAGCAGCTATAAAACCTCTTACCCCCTTGCATAATGCGGCTTTTTATGCCTTTTTACTGCAATTCGAGAAAGGAAGAATATATGATAAAAGTAATATTCATCTGCCACCGCAGGAGTGGGGGAGAAGAATAATCGGGAGTGTAATTCTTCTGAAACAAGTCTATAAAGAACAAAAATAACCACCGGCACTGCCATCAAGATTTTTACCTGATGGCTGCTGAGATATATAATTTGAAATTAGCCGCCGACAAAGCAGTAAAGCTGTTTTGTCGGCGGCATAATTAAGGAATCACTGATTAAATCACGCCTGACGGCTCAGCAACTGTCTTGCTTGCTTTTTTCGTCAGCATGTACAAAAAATTGCTGAGCAATACAGGCATTGGAATTAAGCAGTGCTTTCTTAAGCTTTGGAATAAGCATTTAACACTTGCAACAGTACATTAAAAAAACTCAGATTTATTCGACAGTTGACCCGGATATTTCATCATTGATGTTATTAAATACCAAAACACCTTTCAGGTGTATGTCAAGACCTGGAGCTATAATTGTCAAGCTTTTAGATCAGAGTCGAAACAGCATCAGACATGATTTTACATATTACTGGTACAACCTGTTAAAACTATTATATACACTTTTATCAAAGTATGTAACAGAACCTTTATAAATTATTATATGCGAACGGTCAGGCATCTCTGCTCAACAAACGTGTTTTTCGCAGAGAAGAAGTATAAGGATCTATTCTCGTTCAAACCAAGTCATACGCTTGTGAATAATTCAGTGCAGTCTCAGTTTTAACTTGAAATATATCGATTTGTTCAGTATTTCCTAAGATATATGAGGGTTGATATGGAAAAGGGCAATAGCGGACAGCTCCGACCTTGTTATCTGCTGCATTCAAAACGATGGTGGGGGAGTGTATAAAACAATCAGGTGTGCAGAAAAATATAGGTTAAATCAATTTTATATGCTGCTTCTCATTCAGCTTGTGATTATATCCTGAATCCTCTCAACGTCATTTTATCGTTAAGGGTTACGTCCCACTCCTTCATAGCATTATCAGCCTATTTATTCCGGATCGTAGTTTATGGTCTGAGAGTGCAATACTTTTTTTCGGGAATGGCAGTTTTGATTTGCATAGAATTAATTATCGTGGTTTTAATCAGTTATAATGCAAATAAAAAAGATTAGTCATATAATACTAATATTCGATAGAATACTTTAATATCTTTGGCGTTAAATTTCGCATAACTTCGTTGTCAATCCTCGGAATACATAAAGTATTCCTGCGGCCGGCAAGCTGCCGGTGCCAATTTGTTTTGGGAAAGAAATAAAAACCAATA
>CACWVH010000088.1 GCA_902764235.1 uncultured Ruminococcus sp. | reverse complement strand
CTTTTTATCGGAAGCCCGACAATATATAAAACAGACAGGATACTCAGTATTATTATCCCGGCAAGATTCAGGGGATGTGTGATATAGAAATTATACATTGCCTTAAAGCCTTCAGAATTCCCGAAAAGAAATAAAGCCACTCCCACAGAAATAACCGCAAGTATCAGCACCGCACCAGCCGCAGTATCCTTGGCATTTTTGATAAGCGGATGCTTTTCTGTGCTTACCCTGTCCGCAAGGTTTTCCAGTGCGGTATTCATAGCCTCTGCCGACATCACTCCTCCGATGGTCAGCAGTATCAAAGCATAATCTTCTCTTGTAAAAGCAAAAAAACGTGCAAAAATCAGAACATACAATGCTGCCACTGTATGAATTCTCATGTTCCGCTCGTTTTTTATACAGTATATTATGCCCCGGAAGGCATTGAGAAAGCCCTTTAGAAAAGACTTCATTCTTCTTCGTCCTTTATGACATAGCTTGAAGAACTGGGCAGACCGAGGAGGGTCATTACCTTTTCTTCCTTTTCTCTCATTCTGAGTCTCTGCAGTCCGTTATCCTCATGGTCATATCCGAGAAGGTGAAGCATTGAATGTGCTGTAAGATAGCCAACCTCTCTCTGGAGACTGTGACCGAAGCGTTCTGCCTGCTCTACAGCAGTTTCCATAGATATAACGATATCGCCGAGGATCTTTGCTCCCGTATTCGGATCAGTATCGTATTTGCCGTTTTCACCCATAGGGAATGACAGGACATCTGTCACACTGTCCTTGTTTCTGTATATTGAATTAAGCTCCTTGATCTGCTTATTGTTTACGAGCGTTACGCTTACCTCAACAGAGCCGGGAAATTCCTCCATTTTCAGCACTGCATTGCAGCAGCGTCTGATGAGCATTCTCAGACCTGTCGGTATTTTGATATCCTTCTGCTTGTTTGTTATGATCACCTTTATCTTATCCATTTTTAACCATACCTTTCCAATGATCTTTTAATAACATATTCATCCTTAATATTCCATATTTAGCTGATTATAAAAGTCAAAAAACATATGTTTATGCGGATTTTTGTATTTGTAATTTTACATTTTCTCCGGTTTTTTAAACTTTCTCGGGTTTTGGCGAAGCGTCTGCCCGCCTGCGGCGGGAAAACGACATTCGCCATTTTACAATCGGCTAATTCCGTATCTCCCGGATGCTTCCGGATGCTCACGGAAAATACTTTATTTCCTTTTTTCCGCAGCCTTTCCTGCGGCATTCTCATATGCTTTGATAATATCCTGAACAAGCTTGTTCCTTACAACATCCGAGGCATTGAAGCTTACTGCCTTTATCCCGTCTATACCCTTCAGAATACGTACTGCTTCCTTCAGTCCTGAGCGGACTCCTCCGGGCAGATCAATCTGTGTGATATCTCCTGTTATGACCATCTTTGAGTTAAAGCCAAGTCTCGTCAGGAACATTTTCATCTGTTCCGGGGTAGTATTCTGTGCTTCATCAAGAATAATAAAGCTGTCATCGAGGGTTCTTCCTCTCATATATGCAAGCGGTGCAACCTCAATATTTCCTCTTTCAACATATTTCTGATATGTTTCCGCACCCAGCATATCAAAAAGGGCGTCATACAGCGGTCTGAGATAAGGATCGACCTTGCTTTGCAGATCGCCCGGAAGAAATCCCAGCTTTTCGCCTGCTTCAACAGCCGGCCTTGTAAGAATTATCCTGTTTATCTCCCTTGCCCTGAATGCAGTCACCGCCATTGCGACCGCAAGATAGGTTTTTCCTGTTCCGGCAGGTCCTATCCCGAGGGTAATGGTATTCTGAGCAATTGCATTGCAGTATTCCTTCTGACCCAGTGTCTTAGGCTTTACAGGCTTTCCTCTTGAGGTTATGCAGATACAGTCTCCTGCAAGCTGCTCGATCCTGTGTTCATTTCCCTCATTGACAAGAGCCATGCAATACCTGACATTCTGTTCACTCAGAGCCTCTCCCCTGTTGACAAGTGCAAGAAGGCTTTCTATCACCTTTACCGCAGAGGACACATTTTCAGGCTCTCCTGAAATTTTCAGCTCCGAATCCCTGCACACAACAGAAACCATATATTCATTCTGTATGATCCTGATATTCTCATCAAACGTACCGAACAGCGCCACAGCTTGCTCCATACGATCGATATTAATTATTTGTTCCGTCATTCAACCACCTTATACAGATTTTCATATCAACACTATAATACGACATTTTGTTTCCAATATGGAATAAAAAAGCTATATTCGTATCATTCAGTGTAAAAAATGTACTAAAAACAGTCGAAATTTACATATTTTTATAGATTATGACTTATTATAACATAAAAATAGTAAAAAGTCACTATATTTTTTAATTTTTTTATACTTTTTTTATAAAATAAAACATCACGTATATTTTGTGCATTATTTCTTATTTTCATCCATCTCACAGTATGTAAAAATGACGATCTGATCTTATCTCCGGCGGCAGCTTAAGGTTCTCACTCACTGCCTTGCGGCAGTGAGTGAGGTTTTCTGAGCGCTGCTGCAAGGGGACGCCCTCTTTAGCAGGGCGTCCCCTCTCAAAAAACAGTCCACCGGACTGTTTTTGAATTCACCCCCGGCACGAGCGATTCTCATGCAAAGGATTTCGCGCTCTGCGGAGCGCGACCAGGGGCTCCGGGTCTCACCTGCCGGTTCGGTCGGTGCTTCTGCCTGCGGCAGAGGTGTCCACCGGACCAATGTCATCAACTTAAGGTTTTCGGTCACTGCCTTGCAGCAGTGAGTAAGGTTATCTGAGCGCCGCTGCAAGGGGACGCCCTCTTTCGCAGGGCGTCCCCTCTTCAAAAACAGTCCACTGGACTGTTTTTGAATTCACCCCTTGCGGAACGATTCTCATGCAAAAGATTTCGCGCTCTGCGGAGCGCGACCAGGGGCGCCGCCCCTGAACCCCGCCGCCTTTGAAAAGGCGGGCGAAACTTTAAATTTTTGTTAAGTTGATGACATTGCCACCGGACACCCGCACCCCCTGGACCCTGCCGCCTTTGAAAAAGGCGGGCGAAACTTTAAATTTTGTTAAGTTGACGCCATTGCCCAAAGGGAAGGGGAGACATTAAGGAACGGCGGCAGTGGTACTGCGTACCCCTGCCGCCTGAACAGATCAAAACCCGGTAGTTTTTTCAAAAGAACTTCCATTAACTTCACAGATTCTGGTATATATTATTTTTCTTTTCATGCTCTGTCAGTCTCTTTACTTTTTTCTCCGGGAGCTGAAAGAAGCTTTTTATTATTGTTGTTTATCATGCTGTTCAGCTCTTTTCTGTGTCTGTACCTGATGATTAAAAAAAGCACTACAGAGCGCAGACCTACAAGAGTCGCTACCACACCGAGTATCAGAATAAGCATCCCGAGAACGGAATTATGCTCAAGATAGATCATCACAAGTCCCATCAGCGCTACAGGAATACCGGTTGCAAGCGATATGACTATTGATGAAACCTTGTATTTGAGCTTACCGGCTGTTGTTCTTTCCTCGTCCTCAGCGATCTCCTCAGGGGTTTTTGCTGCCCGTCTGTTATAATTCATAAGGGTATATATACCGACTATTATGAACGGCAATGAGGCGAGTATTACTATCGGACCGAGAAATGTCATTGTCCTTGTCCTGATATTTTCCGGATCGTCGGGTGAATAACTGATATTCAGCTTATCTCCGGGCTTCCACTGTTCCTCATATTGCCCAAGCTCAACATTATCATAGCTTTTTTCACCGATAACATAGCTTACCAGCGTAACAGTTGTTTTATCCGGCACATTCTGTTCACTTTTTGTCCGGAATCCCGTTATAGTCGCAGTTGTCTGTGGCTCACCGATAGCTGTGAACTGCATGGTAGTCAGAACCGCACCGGTCACTATCAGAGTTATACCAATTATTATCAGCAGTATTCTTGTGAATCTGCCTACATTTGAAACCGGTTCCATCCAAGCTCATCCTTTCCTGTCCTTTTTAGTCGATCGTAAATCACCATTTATCCTGCAAGCATTACCTGATGGATACGTTACCTTCTCATTTCTCAGTGAAAAAAGAGGATGGATCATCAGCGGAATAAAAGCTTATAATTCCGTTTTTACGCAAGCCGTCAGAATATAAGTATTATTTTTGCCTGACCATCAACCAATGCTTTAAAAGTAAGCGCATAATTCTTATTATTCAGATAATTTCTTATATTCGTCTGGATCTTCTCAGAAGCCTTTGCGTAATCATCCTGAGCCTCAAATTTCAGGGTTATCGGAGAGATACTGTCAGCTGTGCAGTATCTTTCGAGTATTTCCTCAAGCTTTTCCTGAGTATATCCACCCTTTGCAAAATACAGACCGTTCATAATATGATAATTATATTTTACAGAAGTACACTCCGGAACTCCAAGCTTTTCAAATACCTTTTCAATGGTTCTGTTGTGGTAAATCATATTGTCAGTCGCATTGAAATATGCATAATCCGGTATACATTCATCTCCCGGGCTTTTCGGCACATTATCAAGCGTAAGATCGACATTATAATATTCTCCGTCTATTTTTACGATATTCCATGAATGAAGAGGATATACTATTGCCGTGCTTGCCCAATGCGGCTCGCAAACAACACACATACATTCAAAATCAAGATTCCTCATACACCAGCAGAATGATTTACAGTAACCCTCGCATCTTGATACCTTATTTATCAGCGCACCGTAAACCGAGCCGGCGGCCTTATCGTTTTCATCGTAAAGACAGCCGTCGTAAATGTAATCATAGACTATTTTTTCGGTCTCATATTCAGTTTTACCTTCGGTTTTTTCCTTCAGTATCTTTTTGACTGTTTCCAGCTTTCCGACAGCAGCTTTATATTCATCCTTATCCATTACATATGTAAAAGAAACTGATGTTGCAGCTCCCTGTGCGTTATACTCCGGCGAAAAGTCTCCGCCCACATGAATAAGCTCGGGGCAATCATAATTCAGAAGAAACATAAGCTGCATAAGCTCATCATCCGTTATCGGTACATCAAAGCTTACACTTTTCTCAAACGACGCTGCCGCAAGATATAGCTTGACAAAATGATATTTCATCTCATCAGAAAGCTTATTCACATAATATTTTTTTCCGTAATCCTCTACCCTTGCTATGTCCTCCTCAAGCGGAACAAGCTTTATCTCCTCGGAAACCTCTGATACTTCAGATATCTCTGACGCTTTTTCAGAAACCTGCTCCTGAGAGCTTTCCTCTGCACTCTGTAAAGAAGCTTCCGAGAAACTCTGTTCCTGACTTTCCTGAGTCTGCGGTGAAAATATGCAGCCTGAAAAAACAATGCTGATGGCAGCACACAGCGAAAAAATCAGATATCTTTTTTTCATCATGCACCTCCGCATTTTCTTCAATCATTATTGCATATTCATACAGCTTGCCGCAAATTTATTGTCCGTCAGTGCCATAAAACTGATCCTGTCCGTAAGGAGTCTGGGGTGCAGAGCCGTAGGTCTGATCCTGTCCGTAAGTGATCTGGTAGTCAGAGCCGTAGGTCTGACCCTGTCCGTAATTGGATTGGGGATCAGAACCATAGGAAGGCGATGAACCATAGGACGGATCAGAGCCATAAGTCTGCATTCCGCCGTAATAACCGTTGTAGGGATTATTATATGAGCTTTGACGAGCCTCAAGCATTTCCTGCTTTTTAGCCTTGCTGTTGAGTACCATTCCTATAATACCGAAGATCACGAGAACAACGCCGACAAAAATACCCGCGCCAAACATAAACATTTCATTGCTTCTCTTGCCGTTTTCAATATTATTATTTATTGCATCATAGAAAAATACATTGTCATCAAATATATAAAGTGTTATTGTATCACCGACAGAGAGGGGCGCCCTGTCACTTCCGAGAGTGACATCCTCGAATACGTTTTCATATGTATAATAACCATAATCATATTGTGCCGTGACAGTTACAGTATTATCGTCATGGTAATCAACAACTGTACAAACACCATCGACCTTTTCAGCAGCCTCCGGCATAAGATCACACATAGTCTGGGCTGCCCATACAGGGACAAAATTGAACGCACAGACAACAGCTGTTATTATTCCTGCTAAAAGAAGAATAACAAACGGAAATCTGAATTTCTTTTTCGTACTATTCATAGTATTCCTCCTGTTTTCCTGATCGTTTTTTCTGCGGAAGCTCCGGAAATATCAGTTTATTCCTGACCTTCCTCGTCCTTTTTATCGTCTTTCTTTTTAAGACCGCTGTTGAAAGGATCATCGCTGCCCTTGCGGATAAGTGCTGCAAGAGAAGGATCAACCTGATAATCCTCTGCCTTCATATTGAACGGATCATCTGCACCCTTTCTGATAATTGCGGCAAGCGAGGGATCAACATCATAATCCTCTGCCTTCATTTCAAACGGATCATCTGCACCTTTTTTGATTATCGAGTTCAGATCAACAGGCTCGCTGGGTACAGACGGCTTTTCAGGCTGCTCAGGCTCCTGGTACTCCGGTTCTGAATAATCAGGCTCAGCATACTCCGGCTCCTCATACTGCGGCTGCTCAGGAACCTCCTCATGGGTCTTGGGCGGCTCATATGGCTGATCGTTTACAGTCATAGGCTTTGACGGCGGAAGGTGGCTGAAGTCAAGTGATGTGTAATCATTGCCGGCGGAATCAGATTTACCCGGCTGAGCACCGCCCTGCTGTCCGAAGGGCATTGATGACTGCTGGAAAGGCATAGCCGGCTGCTGCTGCGGCGACGGCTGCTGATACAGTTGCTGCTGCGAAGGCTGCTGCTGATACGACTGCTGCTGATATGGCTGCGCCGATGGCTGATACGGCTGCTGCTGTGAAGGCTGTGAGAACTGTGAATTAACTGTAGGCTGCGGAGGAACATCATTTCCGGTATACATACCTGCATATGCATCCTTATCCTTGCCGGAAGCGATAATAGCCTTTCTGAATTCCATATCACGGACCTTTTCCAGATGCTTATCCCTGAGACCCTTTACGCCAAGCAGTATACCGATAATAGCAACGATCAGGTAAAGGCCGTATTTTATATAATGTCTGTTTCTTGCTCCCTCAACCGTAGAATTATAATAAGCATCCTTATATCTTGCCTGTGTGGGATCACTGTTGCTGACATAAAGCTCTATTTCCTGACCCTCTGTAAGTGTCAGAACATTTATACCAAGATCCAGACCCTCGATCTGAGTCTCGTATGTCTGACCGTTAACCTCATATTCAAAGGTACCTCTTGTCAGGCTGAAGCTGTTCAGGTCTTCAGAATTCGTACATACTGCCTGCACCGGAGAAGCGTTGTTAAAAAACATATCAGTTTCGATGCTGTCAAACCATACCGGAAGTATTCTGTACATACAATAAACAAACAGCACTATTCCGATTATCAGATTAACAATCGGCGGATACTTAATAAATCTAAATCTCATTTTGTTCCTCCTGCCTTTTTCTCAGAAAAAATCATCCTTCACCACTCTGATCTCCGGGTGCTGCACCGAAGGTACTGCTTCCGTAGATCTCCGTCGAATTATAATCATCCTTACTGCCGAAAGAGCTGTCGCCGTATATCTCGGATGAATTATAGTTACTGTCAGAGCCGAACATACTTGTCGGTGACGAATAATTTCCGGTGTTATACGGATTTGACGGATCATTATTGAACTGTGTTGCAAACGGATCATTAAGAGAAGCCTCATCCATTCCCGAATTCGGCTGTTCCTGCTGATACGGTTGTGCGCTGTCATATCCGGCATTCGGATCAAAGCCGCCCGGCTCCTGATCCGTATTTTCCCCGTCATAGCCTGAATATGTTGCAAAGGGATCGACATAGCTGTCCATAAGCTTATCGCTGAAAACATCTCCTGCCGAATAATCTATCTTGCTGTCGCTGAGTCCCGAATCTGCTCCGACCTCACCGAAGGTTCCGATATCCTCCGGCTTTTCATATGTCGGAACATAACCGTCCTTATTCCTCAACACAGTCGAAAGATTTATTCCGGCTGCTGCACAGCAGCCTGCCACAGCTATCCATAGAATAATTGTGATAACAGTATAATCAGGAAATATCATTACCGGATGGCAGTACGAGGGGTTTTCAGTCCGGTAATAAACCTCCAGCATTTGTCCCTGATCGATATCTGCAAGCTGAGGGTCAGTTTCCGATATCCTGACATTATACTGGATATCCTGATTGTTAACGGGGTTCTTTGCATTAAAGATAAGATCCAGAAAATAGATTTCCCCGTTATTCCCGGAGGATATCTCCTTATTTATACAAGTAGCCTCTGTCCGCTCATAATCTTCGGAAAACATATCATCCTGACCGGATAAATTCCCGAGAACTATAATAACAATAATACAAATTACCGCAGCAATTACCGATGCGATTATCACAGCCATCGGTGAAATCTTCAGCTTTTTTCTTTTCTGCATAATTTACTCCAGATAACCCGGAAGACAGCCGTCTGCCATTGAAGCTCTGACGATCCTCCATGATATATATTTTCAATTATTATAACACCTGTACCCAAAAATTGCAACCGGCGCCGGCGTGCCGCCGGTGTCGCGATTCACGGCTTAGTCAGCCTGAGAAAGTTTTTCTCGGGCACCGCCAGACTTATTCAGCCTGAACTGCAACAGAATAAAATTCAAATACCTGTTGCCAACTATAATTTTACACTTACCGGCGTGCCGCCGGTGTCGCGACGCGCTATCGCTCCGCTTACGCTGCGCTCTGGGTTCAGGACTTAGCCTGAGAAAGTTTTTCTCGGGCACCGCCTGACCTTTTGAGCCTGAACTGCTGACATCATTTCTGCTTTAAGAGTCCCAGAAATATTTTACACTAACCAGCGTGACGCGCCCGGAGGAAGTGCCCTTGGGGTGCTGGACCCTTGATTCACGGCTTAGTCAGTCTGATAAAGATTTTTCCGGGCACCGCCAGACTTATTCAGCCTGAACTGCAACAGAATAAAATTCAAATACCTGTTGCCAGTCGCGACGCGCTATCGCTCCGCTTACGCTGCGCTCTGGGTTCAGGACTTCCGCTTTTATTCCCACGGCTCTGATTTATTCTGACCAATACTTTTATGTCTGCTGATTATAGTTCTTTCAAAAGCCCTATAAAATTATACGAACAAAATCAGCGACACATAAATTTCAGAATCAACGTAACAAAGCCGCCCTCGCTCACACGAAACTAACCGCCGCCACAAAATTAAGCGAGCACGCCGCAGGCAGCGCAGCGCACCGAGCGAGTGCAGTAAGCGAGCACGCACGCCGCGGGCGGCGGGCAGCGCAGCGGGGCGGGGTGGGGT
>CACWVH010000087.1:7516-22278 GCA_902764235.1 uncultured Ruminococcus sp. | reverse complement strand
ACCTCCTCTCCGTAAGGTTTTATCTTTTCCTTACAGTAACTATTATAGACGATAACTCGTTCATATTCAATATACAACCTGAACGAACTTTCGGTTATACTTCTTTGATACTTTGTTCAAAATATAGACTTGTATTCGTTCATAATCTATGGTACAATGGTTATAAACGATTGAGAGAGAGGTGAGGACGGTGGGAATGGTATTCAAAATCAATGTTCTGCAAGCTCTTAAAGACAAAGGATATTCTACATATCGTATCAAGAATGAAAAGCTGTTGAGCCAATCAACTTTGCAGAAACTCAGAGAGGGCAAGCCTGTATCGTGGGAAAATATAGAAGCATTTTGCCGACTGCTTGAATTACAGCCGGGAGAACTGCTTGAATATAAGCCTGACGCAACAGAGTGATTGATTTTTCTTTCTCTGACGGTAAAATGGCATAAAAAAAGAAGCCAACAGGGGACAAGACAATATGTCCTGTCTGACCTGTTGACTTATTGAAAACACCAAAATTCAAAATGGATAATCGTTGATAGCTTACATTGAAACGATAAAAAATTTACTGAAAAATCATTTTTAGTATTGACAAACAAAAAACGATGCTGTAATATTAAAATGTATGTTGAAAAAGTAAACACCAAAAGCCCATCGCTTAACTCCCAATTAAACGATAGGCTCACTCGCAAAGGTATTAGCCCTACCTCTAACGAATTTCTGATGCCCAAACAGGCTCTCTATGCCTTTTGGATATATGTTTGTCAAGTCAATGCCTTTTTGCGTGAACTGCTGCGGTATTGACTTGGCATTCTTTTTTGTTACACTTGCCTTTATGTCTGTGCATAGGCTTTCGTCTATGTGCTGACATAAGAGCAACGAACAACTTAACTCTTTGCTCTTAGAACTACAACTGAATACATAACACAAGCGAAAATACAACGGTATCATAACAGTTTTGCCACGACACCATACTCAAATGGTCGAGCGAGCCAACAGACTTCCTACTTCCTGTTGCTACCTTGACTACTTGGTAAGGCTTAAAAACCTGTTTAATACGATGTGGTGAAACCACCGGCGAGTACCCGACAGCACCCAACATCAGGATAAGATAACCTGTGTTATTGAAGATAATCGGTGTAGCGATTATCTTCCGATAAAGGTATAATCATTCTCACTTTATTCCCTTATCGGAGGATAATCAACGATGCAGATATAGCGATAAGGCAAGAAAAATTCGTTTCTTGCCTTGACACTATATAAAGTGACCCATCGGAGATTCGAACTCCGGACACCTTGATTAAAAGTCAAGTGCTCTGCCAACTGAGCTAATGAGTCATATCTTTTCAAGCAACGAAGAATAATGGCTGGGGTGGCTGGAATCGAACCAGCGATGACGGAGTCAAAGTCCGTTGCCTTAACCATTGGGCGACACCCCAATGAATTCCGCAAAAAATACGCAGCCGGAACTGCGTATCAGCAGACTATTAAAAAAGGGTGGGTAATCGGATTCGAACCGACGATCTCCAGTGCCACAAACTGGCGCTTTAACCAGCTAAGCTATACCCACCATATAAGCGCGCTGAAAGGGACTCGAACCCCTGACCTACTGCTTAGAAGGCAGTTGCTCTATCCAGCTGAGCTATCAGCGCACAATTGGAGCGGGTGATGGGAATCGAACCCACGCAACCAGCTTGGAAGGCTAGTGTTCTACCATTGAACTACACCCGCATCTCTCAGCGACGAGTATTATATTACCACACATTTATATTTTTGTCAATACCTTTTTGATAATTTTTTTCTTCTTTTATTGAATCAGTTTTTTATATCCCGATCTGTGAGGCTCAATTATTTTTACTGATAACATCACATTTATTATGGATAATTATAAGAAATTCCGAGACTCACACAGAATGGTCAGATCAAAGCCCGGTAGTTTTCTAAAGACCTTCAATCAGCATCACTGATTCAGATACTATAAAACGACCGTCCCGGGTCTATGCCGGAACGGTCTGAAATTTTATTTTTTCTTTTTTGCTGCCGGGGCTTTTACGGCTGCCTTTGCTGCGGCGGGTACTGTCTGCACCTGCGGTGCATCCCATTCTACCTCATCCTCGACAAAGCCCTCTTTCTTCTTTTTATAGTTTATAACGAGCCTTGCGATAAAGCCGCTGAGGAATACAAGTCCCGAAACAACCCAGCCTGCTGTAACCTGCGCCCAGATCGGATAGTCGCCGTAGGAGCCGCCCTTGTTTCCGAACAGATCTATCATATTCCATACAAACAAGCCGACAAGCAGCACAGGCGCTATCACCTTTACCGAAGAAGCAAACCACCAGTAGGGCGCTTTGAACCGCTTTGCGTTACGGTTGACCTCTGTATGTACCTTTCTGAGATCAAAGAACCAGCCCACTGCAATACATTCAAATACACCAATTATGATTAGGTTGATCTGATTTGTCCAGTTGTCAACGATATCCAGCCATGCAAGACCTGCCTGTGTTGTAAAGATAATAGAGATAAGTCCGCATATTGCACATATTGCGATCGTTACCTTTTTGGGCTTTAGGTGGAATTTGTCGGCAACAGCAGCCGAAACACCTTCTACAATTGAAAATGCGGAATCTATTGCAAGCGTAATAAGCATCAGATAGAATACTGCGCCGAACAGTGCATTGAGCCAGCCGATATCTGTCAGATTGACTATTGCCTGAGGATAGACGATAAAGGCTGTTGAAACGCCGCTTGCTGTGATCTTATCGAGCATTCCTGTTCCGCCCATTGTGGAGAACATTACGATACCGGACAGAACGCTTACCGCCATATCTGAGAATGCGATTATCATTGCATCTGCTGCGATATCTGCGTCATTGCCGAGATATGAGCCGTATGCAAACATTATTGCCATCATTATCGAAAGGCTGTAAAATACCTGACCTATGGCATCTACCCACAGTGACGGGTCTGAAAGCGCTGAAAAATCAGGAATAAAGAGCATTGCGAGTCCCTCTCCTGCGCCCGGCATGGTGCAACCCTTTACTGCCATTATCAGCAGCAGTACAACAGGTGCGAATACCGTGAACTTTACTACCTTACCCACAGAGCTTGCGCCGTTGCGTATGCAGAAGAAGATTAGTCCCCATGCAATGATCGTGCAAAGAAGCACCTCTCCGGGAATAGACGAGCCTTCTATTGCGCCTGTGGTCTGCGTCAGCTTGAAGAAAAGGTTTGATGCTTCCTCGCTTTTGCCTGTCATTCCGGCAAACTGCCACGAATTGCCAAACATGAGTATTACCCATGCGAAAACAACAGCATAGTAGCATACGATAACAAAAGCGTTTGAGGTTGCTGCCCATCCGATCGGCTCGAATTTCTTGCCGATTCCCCTCATTGATTCAATTGCGCCCTTGCGCAGCTTTCTTGCAATGGATATTTCCATCATCAGAAGCGGTATACCAATTGCCAGCATCGCAACAAGATATACCAGAAGAAAGGTTCCGCCGCCGTGCTTTGAAGCAAGTCCGGGGAATCTCCATGCATTGCCCAGACCTACCGCAGAGCCGATTGCGGCAAGAATGAACGTGAAGCGTGAGCTCCATTGACTTCGTTTTTCCATAACTGATTCTCCTTGTAACATCCTTATCAGCTGATTGTAAAACAGATAAATCCTTTACTTTACGCGGTTTTTGTATTTACAATTTTAAAGAATCACTGAATTTAATCAGTGCTTCCTTAAATTTTCTTCGTTTTTCAAGGATTTTCAGGTTTCCGGCGAGTTGTCTGCCCGCCTGCGGCGAGCAGACAACCTTTCGCCATTTTACAATCGGCTAACATCCTTATCAGCTGATTGTAAAAATACGAAAAGCTTTTATTTATGCAGATTATCAGCATTGTGCCTTACAATTTTTCCGCTGCTGTCCGTAATTTTCAAATCAGCTTTACCGTAGTGTCTAAAATGCTTTAAACACACTATCAACCATTATACATCAAAATTTTTATATTTCAAGTGTTAATTATTCAGGTATCACATATTTGTCACATAAATAAGATTTTTTCTGTTATATTATACAAATATTATTTCCATATATGTACATTATTACAGTTTCCATGGTGCAGACAGTAAAAAAGCCTGTGCCACAGGACACAGGCTGTATCATTCAGTTTTCTCTGAGTGCCTGATGAAGCCAGACATCACCGGTATCTATCGCATCAAACAGACTCGGAAGCTCACTTGTTTTCACGATCGCCTTCTGAGGGCTGACGTTGATATCAGTATTCACAAGCTGAACGAATACCTTATCCGCCATCATAAGCTCGCTGATGCTTTTTCCGTCATCAGTCTTTTCTTTTGCAGGTGCAAGCGGCTTCTTTGATTTGACCTGCATCCTTACGACATAATTGTCCCTCATATCTCCGAAATAAAGCAGATCTCCGCTTCTTACCAGAGGCTTGCCCTTATACATAAAAAATACGTTTTTATTTTCTGCCATTGATGTTACCTCCCCATTCAATTCGCACGTCTGCGTAAAAAAGCGGCGGAAAGCTCCGCCGCACCCAAGCATAATTAAATTCCGAGATAATTCTTGAGAAGTATCTCAAGAAGATCGTCCCTGTCGATCTTGCTTATAAGGCTGCGTGCATTATTATGCGTGGTGATATAGGTAGGATCCTCTGACAGAATATAACCAACAAGCTGATTGATAGGGTTGTAGCCCTTCTGTGCAAGAGCATTGTAAACTGTTGTCAGGATAGCCTTGACGGATTCGTCACTGTTATCCGACAAAGAAAATATTATGGTCTTATCTGTTACGTCCTTACGCATCTATACCACCTCCGGAATATCATAGCTTATTTTAACACATATTTTCTATAATTACAATAGATTTTTATAAAAAATATTGACTTCCCATCCTTTTCCACCTCAAAGCACTGCTTTTTTACACCTGCCGACGCATTTTCCTCAGTTCCTGCACACTGACCAAAAGGCTTCCCCCTCGGGGGCAATGCTGTCAACCTAAGGAGAGCATAAGGCTTCTCCCTGGGGAGAAGCTGTCGCCGTAGGCGCCCGGAGGAAGTGCCCTTGGGGTGCGACTGATGAGGGGAAAACATAGAAAAACTTGCCCCTCATCCGGCACTGCGTGCCACCTTCTCCCGGAGGGAGAAGGCTTTAGAGCACCCAATTTCACAACTATATTCTTAAGTTGACAGCATTGCCCCACATCAGAAAAGCTGCCCCGGACTTAAATGCGCCGGGACAGCCTTATTAATTACTGTGCTTTGATTGTAACGCCTGTTTTTGCAAGGTTTTCAGTGATCCTGTCAACGATCTCCTGCACCTCATTTGATGAAAGTGTTCTTTCGTTTGAGCCGAATTCAAAGCGTACTGTTATTCTGTGTATCTCGTCTGTATCATAGGTATCTATAACACTGACATTCCTGAGAAGCTCTGTTCCGGCATCCCTCCAGCTTGCCCTGAGGTCGCTGAACATTACGCCCTGGGGAATATCAAGGCTGAGATCATATTCCATTGACGGATATTTTGACGGCTCGCTGTATTCAATAGCCCTTGCTGCAACTGATGAAAGCTTATTGACATCTATTTCAGCGAATACCACATTGCCCTTTTTATCAATATTCTTTGATACTGTCGGGTGTGCCATTCCGATATAGCCGATATCAACACCGTCAAGGAGCACCCTGTTGAAGTTCACAGGATGGATATAGCTCTTCTCAGGCTCTGCCTTTACAAATTCAAGCTCGCTGTGCTTGACGTCAGCAGCGATCGCTGCAAGTATATCCCTGAGTCTGAAATAGCTGTCCTTTATGAGTATTCCCTTGCTGTAAAGGGTAATGCCCAGCATTTTGTTTTCGATGCAGAGGTTATTTTCGTCAACACCGTTTACGACCCTGCCGATCTCAAATATGCCGAACTGGTTTGAATAGCCGATATTTGACTTCACCTGACAAAGCTGTGTCGGTATCATGGAATTTCTGAGTGTTTCGATATTCGGGTTTGTTGCGTTTGCAAGGCGGATGTTTTCCTCCACCGGGATTCCGAGGGCCTTCTGCTCGTCGTTATATGCCCATACATAGGAATGTACCTCATGCAGGCTGAAGCGCTTGACAAGAAGGTCCTTTATCTTTTCCTCATCAGTCTTTACTGCCTCTGCCCTGATGGGATAAAGCGGTGAAAGAGCTGTGTTGACCTCGAAATTGTCGTAGCCGTAAATTCTTGTGATCTCCTCGATGATATCAGCCTTCATCGTTACATCCTTGGTGACTCTCCACGAGGGAACGTCAACCGTGAAATCATCGCCGTTTCTTACTGCCTTGAAGCCCAGTCCGTTGAGGGTATTTACAATTGTTTCTCCGTCAATGTCGATTCCTGTATATCTGTCTACGAATGCCTGATCGAAGCTGAGCGTCACGGGTGCAAATTTCTCCACATATTCATCTGTAAGGGATGATACCACCTTTACGCCGCTGTCGTACTTTCTGAGAAGGAAAAGGAAGCGTCCGATAGCCGGGACTGTCATTTCCGGGTCAAGGCTCTTTTCATATCTCATTGAAGCGTCTGTTCTGTGTGAAAGTCTTACGGTAGACTTACGGATGCAGGCAGCGTCAAAGTTTGCGGATTCAAGGGCAAGGGTCGTTGTATCCTCCCTGATCTCGCTGTCAAGTCCGCCCATAATGCCGGCAATTGCAACAGGTGTATCGCCGTTGCAGATCATAAGCGTGTTTTCGTCTATATTTCTTTCTATGCCGTCTAGGGTGGTGAATTTAAAAGGCTCGGCAAAACGCTTTACCCTGATCTTTTCAACCATTCTTGCGTCAAATGCGTGCATGGGCTGACCCATTTCCAGCATAAGATAGTTTGTAAGGTCTGCGAGGAAATTGATAGCTCTCATTCCGCAGTAATAGAGTCTTATGCGGATATTCACAGGGCTGACCGTTCTGCTGATATTCTCCACCTTGATGCTGCTGTAACGCTTGCAGAAGTGATCCTCTACCTTGAGATCAACAGGCGGAAGTCCGTCATATACTGTAAGATCATCTGTTTCAAGCGACTTGAGCGGTCTGCCGGCAAGGGCTGCGAATTCTCTTGCGATACCGTAGTGACCCCACAGGTCGGGACGGTTTGTGAGCGACTTATTATCCACCTCAAAAATGATATCCTCGATATCATAAACCGTCTTGATATCTGTTCCGCAGGGGATATCGTCTGTTATTTCCATAATGCCGGAATTGTCGTCTGACAGACCTATTTCAGCTTCTCCGCAGCACATACCGTTTGAAGTATATCCTGCAAGCTTTCTCGGTGCGATAGTGATATCGCCGATCCTTGCGCCAAGCCTTGCGAAGGCTGTTTTCATGCCGACTCTTACATTCGGCGCACCGCATACAACATCTGTAAGCTCTCCGTCGCCTGCGTCAACCTTGAGAAGATGGAGCTTCTTTGACTCAGGATGTGCCTCTACTGATTTTATCTCAGCGACAACTATACCGCTGATATCTGAGCCTTTGAAAAATATCTCATTTTCCACCTCTGCGGTAGAAAGAGAAAATCTGTGTATAAGGTCTACCTTGTCAAGACCCTCAAGATCTACAAAATCGCAGATCCAATTCATTGATAAAAACATATTCCCGTTCCTCCTTTATTCATCGTCCGTGAACTGCGACAGAGCCTTCAGGCTGCCGCTGTTGAGGTCTCTGATATCCTTGATGCCGTATTTCATCATAGCAAGTCTTGTAAGACCGAGTCCGAACGCAAAGCCGGTATATTCCTCCGGGTCGATACCGCCCTCTCTGAGAACATTCGGATGTATCATGCCGCAGGGGCAAAGCTCAAGCCATCCGCTGTGCTTACATGAGGGGCAGCCCTCGCCGCCGCAGATAAGGCAGCTTATATCAAGCTCGAAGCCCGGCTCGACAAACGGGAAAAAGCCCGGACGCAGGCGAACCTTTATATCCTTTCTGAATACCTCTGAAAGCATTGTTTTCATAAAATAGATAAGATTTGAAATTGAGATGTTCTTATCGACCATCATGCCCTCCATCTGGAAGAAGGTGTTTTCATGGCAGGCGTCTGTTGCCTCATTGCGGAAGCATCTTCCGGGGAAGATCGCCTTTATCGGAACGCCGTTCTCCTTGAGGGCAGGTCCGTATTTTCTGAGGATCGCATTCTGAGCCGCAGAGGTCTGTGACTTGAGCAGCTGGCCGTTTTCAAGATAATATGTATCCTGCATATCTCTTGCAGGGTGGTGCTTCGGGATATTTACAGCCTCGAAGCATTCATAGTCGGTAACTACCTCCGGATAATCCTCAACTGTAAAGCCCATTGTTCTGAATATGGTCTCACACTGTCTTTGAACAAGTGTGATCGGGTGATATGAGCCCATATCCTTTGACGCAGGAGAGGATATATCGAACTGCGGCATTGCTGCGATCTCAAGCTCGATCTGTTTCTTTTTAAGCTCCTCTGTTCTTGCCTCGATCTTTGTCATGGCAAATTCCTTGAGCTTGTTTACATCTGCTCCGAAAGCCTTTTTCTGATCGGCTGCAAGCTCCTTCATTCCCTTGAGAAGTGCAGTGATGCTTCCCTTTTTGCCAAGATAGGAAACTCTGAGCTGATCCAGTGAGGACAGATCAGAAGCTCCGGAAAGCTCCTTTTCGATTTCTTCCTTTAATCGTAATATTTTGTCATCCACTTTCTGATACCTCCGTTAAAGTGTTAAAATATAGTCAATTGTAAAAAGAGAAAAATCATATTACAATATTCTCCGTTTTTTCAAAATATTTCAAGCTTATGGCGAGGTGTCTGCCCACCTGCGGCGGGCAGACGACCTTTCGCCATTTTACAATTGGCTAAGTGTTAAAATAAGCAGCATATAACTATGCACTCTTTTACAGATCTTCAAAAAAGACGGACAGCCCGTATACCAAAAAGCTGCATACATTACCCATTTTCAGCAGTTTACACATCAGCTGTCAGACAGCTCCATGCGGTCACACTGCCAAGGGTTATTTATGGATTTGCCCGGTCTTTTCTGTGCGGTAAGGCGGCGCCTTTCCGGCTTTTCGCAGATCAGCAAAAAGTCCCTGCACAGCCATAAGACTGTACAGGGACGAAAGCTTTGTTCCGCGGTACCACCCTGATTTCTGCATATTAATACAGACTCTCAAGCTGACGTTAACGGTGTCTGCCGTCACAGCCTACTGAAAAAAGGTTCAGCCGTGCCGTTCGGAAGGGAACTTCACCGATCGTACTTCGTCCGTATTTCAGCCTGGTACGGACATCTCTGTAAGAAGTAAATGCATCGGCTACTTCCTTCGTCATCACGTTTAACTAATTGTAACACATATTTCCTCATTTTTCAACCCCGCCAGCGCCGGCGTGCCGCCGGGGTCTGCGCCGGCGTGCCGCCGGGGTCGCGATTCACGGCTTAGTCAGCCTGATAAAGTTTTTTCCGGGCACCGCCATACCTTTTCAGCCTGAACTGCAACAGAATAAAATTCAAATACCTGTTGCCAATTATTATTTTACACTTACACCGGCACGGAAATCAAGTTTTAAAATCCTCTCATATTTTTTATCTTTTTTGATACCGAAGGGGCGCGGGGGCGACCGGAAAGCCCCCGCATTTCGCTTCAAATGCAAGTAAAATGTAAGAAAAAAGGTTAAACATTATTTCTTCTTATTAAGAAACTTAATTTCCATGCTCCGAGCAAGTTTTGTGTTGCAAAATCAGGGTTTGTATATTATACTGTTAATAATGGGGGCAGTCAGAGCTGCCGGAAGGCTTTTTTACATTGAATGGAGGAAATGTATGTATAAGAATTATTTGTTTGACCTTTATGGAACTCTTGTTGATATCAACACCGATGAATGGTGTGATGAGATATGGGACAGAATGGCGCTTATCTATACTCTTTCAGGAGCACCGTACACCGGCAAAGAGCTCCATGAAAACTATGACAGACTTGTTCAGGAGGAAAAGAAAAAAATCCCGAAAAGCAAATACACAACTACTCCCGAACCGCTTGTTGAGAATGTGTTTATCACCCTTTATGAACAAAAGGGCGTCAGCTGCGACCGTGAAACAGCAGCATATACCGGAAGGGTGTTCCGTGCGCTTTCGATAAAATTCATACGTCTTTATGACGGTGTGCATGAGCTTTTCAAGGCAATAAGAGATAACGGCGGAAGGATCTTCCTTCTCTCGAATGCACAGAGGATATTCACAGAGCCGGAGATCAGGATGCTGGGGATCTATGATGAATTTGACTATGTGATGATATCCTCGGATGAGGGAGTCGCAAAGCCTGACCGCAAATTCTATGAATGTATGCTTAACAGATTTGACCTCGATCCCAAGGAAACTATTATGATCGGTAACGATTATATCACAGATATAAAGGGCTCATATGAAGCAGGCATTGATTCACTTTATCTTGACACGGACATTTCTCCTGAGATCAAGGGCGAGCTGCTGGCAAAATACAAGATAATGAGCGGCAGCCTTATTGAAGCAAGAAAAGTGCTTTTCGGAGAATAATTATGATCTGCGGTGAACAATGATGAGATCACGGGTCGTCAGAAAAACAATCATAATAATTCTGATATGTCTGTCTGCTGCTGCGTGTGCAGCGGTGCTGCTTTTTGCTTTGTATGACAACGGTATTATCACTCTGAACGATGCCAAGGGATATGAGGTCAGGGGTGTTGATGTTTCATCCTATCAGGGCAGGATCGACTGGGATGTTCTGGCAGAAAGCATTGATTTTGCATACATAAAGGCGACCGAGGGCAGCTCCTCGGTCGATCCCTGCTTTGAATACAATCTGAAAAATTCCGCAGGCAAGGATATAAGAACAGGCGCATATCATTTTTTCAGCTTTGACAGCAGCGGCAGCACACAGGCGGACAATTTTATCTCAAATGTACCTGTGTATGACAATATGCTTCCTCCGGCGATAGATGTTGAATTCTATGGTAACAAGGAAAGCTCTCCGCCTGACAAGGCTAAGGTGGTTCAGGAGCTTGAGGTTATGATAGATAAGCTTTTCCGTCATTACGGCGTTATGCCTGTGATCTATTCAACAGGAAAAGCTTATGATATGTACATTTCCGGTGGCTTTTCAGAATGTGACATTTGGATAAGGAATATTATTTTTTACCCCTCACTGCCTGACAGAGATGGATGGACCTTCTGGCAATACAGCGAAAAAGGACAGCTTGACGGATACAGCGGAGACGAACGATTTATTGATATGAATGTATTTTGCGGCTCAAGGGAAGAATTCAGAAAATACGGAGTATGACCGGTTTCAGTCATGCTCCGTTTTTTGTTATATTCTGAGGCTCAACGAAAGGTTTTTCATTCAGGAGATTTCGCGCTCTGCGGAGCGCGACCAGGGGCTCTGGGTCTCACCTGCCGGTTCGGTCGGTGCTGCTGCTACGCAGCGGTGTCCACCGGACACCCGCACCCCATGGACCCCGCCGCCTTTGTAAAGGCGGGCGAAACTTTAAATTTTGTTAACATCATTACCCTCTGCAAAATCAGTCGTCAACAACAACGCTGATCTCGTTTATACCGTATTTCAGCAGCAGAGCCGACGCTTCTGAGTCTATCCTTTCCCCCGGCATTATCACAGGCACTCCCGGAGGACACGGGCAGGCTGTATCGGCGGCGATCCTGCCCTTTGCATTGACCGTGCTGATCCTGACGTGCGGACAAAGCATCGCTTCCCGCAGAGATAAAACCTTTTCAGGACTATAGGGCTTTTGCAAAGGTTCAGCAGCTCTGCTGCCGGAGGACAGATCGTTTATGGCTGACAGAACACGCTGAAAATCAGCCTCGCTGTTAAACGGCGTGCAAAGCAGAACCGCATTTTCGCCGTCACAGAATTCACAGTCTATGCCGTGAGCTTCAAAAAAATCAAGCTGGTTTTTTTCTCCCTGAATACCGCAGGATGCTGTATTCAGAGTCAGTCTGAGCGGATCGCAGCAACCCTCCGGCTGAAGAATCCCCTTTTCCCCTGCGGCTTCCTTTAATGCTGCCACTCTCAGCTCACAGTCTGTATATGCTTTCCTTCCTCCGCCGTAAAGCATATAGTCTGCACAAAGGTCTATGGAAGCCATTATAACATAGGACGGACTTGTTGATGCAAAAAGCGACATATCCACCTTTGCGTTTTCGGCAAGACGGCTGTTTCCGATGTTCAGAACAGCTCCGCCTGTCATGACAGGCATGGTCTTATGCAGCGAACAGGCTGACATATCAGCGCCGAGAGCTATGGGATGAAGGTTTTCCTTCATAAAAGCAAGATGAGACCCGTGAGCATTGTCTACAAGCAGTATCGCTCCGTTTCTGTGACATATATCTGCGATCGAACGGATATCGCAAAGCTCGCCGTAATAGCTGGGAGAAGTGATATAGCAGGCAGTGATATTGTCATTTTCCTCAAAAGCACGGCTGATGTCAGAGGGGTCTGTTCTTCCTGTATATGAGCTGCTGCTGTGGGGGTAAAGCCATATCGGGTCGATGCCCAGCAGCGCACAGGTATTTACGGCGCTCCGGTGGGCATTTCTTGCACAAAGCAGTCTGCCGCCGCTTCTCAGGGCTGCTCTCAGCATTGCCTGTATTGCAAGGGTACAGCCGCCTGCCGAAATGAAAGAATCCGCAGTATTGTACAGATGCGAAAGCTTTTCCTCGCACTGTCTGATAACGCCGTCTGCTTCAAAAAGAGCGTCTGTATCGGGCAGCTCTGTATAGTCAAGATTCAGAAGCTCCGGGGGAAGAAAGGATGAGCATTTGTGACCGGGAGTATGAAATGACGAACGCCCCATGCTGCTATGCTCCATAAGACGGGTATAGAGAGGTTTTCTGTTTTTCATGGCTCAGTCTCCGTTTTTCAGGTCATCCAGAACTATTTTTCTCATGTCGGACGCAAGGTACAGAGAGCCGAATATCACGAGCGCACTTTTGTCGTCAAGCTCCGCAAGAGCCTTTTTATATGCTGCCATATTACTGTCACAGGCTGTTACATTGCCGCAGTACGGCGATATGACTTCCCGAAGCTCTGAGCTGCTCATTTTTCGCGGATTTGAAGGCTCTGTTGTGAATATCATATCAAACAGCGGCGCAAGACATGACAGTGCGCTGCCCACATCCTTGTCTGCCAGCATACCCACAAGTCCGATTCTTCTTTTGCCGTCAAGGTATTTTTTCACTGCATCGGAAAGAGCAGCAGCACCGTCGGGATTATGCGCACCGTCAAGAAGTATCAACGGCTTTTCTGACAAAAGCTCAAGTCTTGCAGGAAAGGCTGTTCCGGCAAAGCCTTTGTTGATAGCCTCGTCAGGTATACTGAGTCCCCTGTCTCTGAGAGCAAAAAGCGCTTCGAGTGCAGTGACTGCATTTCTGACCTGATGATCTCCTATAAGGCGTATTTTGAGCTTCATACCATTATATATAAATTCTGTTCCCCGGATATCCGAAGAAATTATCTCTGCCTTGTCTGCATCCGCAATGACAAGGCGGTTGTTTTTTTCTGCTGCCTTATGCCTTATCACCTCCATTGCCTCCGGCTGCTGTCTTGCATATGCGACGCAGACTCCGCCGGGCTTGAGGATTCCGCATTTTTCGGCAGCGATTTCAGCATAGGTTTCGCCGAGTATTTTTGTGTGGTCAAGGGAGACTGAGGTTATGATATTGACAAGCGGAGTGTCGATCACATTGGTAGCGTCAAATCTTCCGCCGAGACCTGTTTCAAGAACAACAACATCACATTTCTCCATTGCATACCAATGTACAGCGATCGCAAAAACAAATTCAAATTCGGTTATTATCTTACCCTCTGCACGCATATCCTCTGTAATGGGGAAAAGCTTTTCAACAAGTCCGGAAAGAGTTTTCTCCGGGATCATTTCACCGTTTATCATAAATCTTTCACGGAATTCCAGCACATACGGAGATATAAACAGACCTGTTTTATATCCTGCACACGAAAGCGCAAACGAAACAAGTGCGCAGGTGCTGCCCTTTCCGTTAGTGCCTGCTGCGTGAACGAACCGCAGCTTTTTTTCCGGCGAGCCTGTTCTTTCGAGCAACTCAGATATACGCTCAAGTCCGGGCTTTATCCCGAAGGTCAGAAGTGAATTGATTTTTTGTACAGCTTCATTATATGTCATACTGATTCTCCTGTTATCAATGTTTATCCGACAGTGACACACTGGTGCAGATATACCTTCTTCAATATCGGATAATTATAGTTTCTGAAAAAACCGGAACAAATTGCACCGGCTTACCACTCAATTATATCCCATTCCCCACAATTATTCAACCGCCGCCGGCGTCATTAACTTAGCAAATTTTTAAAGTTTCGCCCGCCTTTTCAAAGGCGGCAGGGTCCATGGGGTGCGGGTGTCCGGTGGACACCGCTGCGTAGCAGCAGCACCGACCGAACCGGCAGGTGAGACCCAGCGCCCCTGGTCGCACTCCGCAGAGTGCGAAATCCCTTGCATGAGAATCCCTCCGCAAGAGGTGAATTCAAAAACAGTCCAGTGGACTGTTTTTGAAGAGGGGACGCCCTGGGAAAGAGGGCGTCCCCTTGCAGCGGTGCTCAGAAAACCTCACTCACTGCCGCAAGGCAGTGACCGAAAGCCTTAACCTGAATCCGTGAAATTGGCGAAAGGAATTTTGATATATTCTCCGGGTTTTGTTATATCCAGGCGTCAGGCGGCATTCGCCGCCTGACGCCGTCCCCT
>CACWVH010000087.1:2651-7489 GCA_902764235.1 uncultured Ruminococcus sp. | reverse complement strand
CACCTTATGGGTGAGCTACAATTTACCCTGAAATGCATAAAACTGCGCATTTTCTCCGGGACTTTCAGAATAAACCAAAATGAGTTTCACGGATTCAGGCTTAAGTTAATGACATTGGCGACGCCCCCCGAAGAAACCATCGGATAGTAAGAAGTCATAAATATGATAACCCCCTGATACCGCAGCTCAGTTTCTTCTGACAAATACATCTATTTCGTCTGATTACATTTTTTAAAAATATTAAGATTGATTTTACACCATCCCGGTTCAGCATTTTTTTCAGCATGATCGTTATATAATAAATATGATATTGCCGGCAGTCTCTTATGTACTGCTTAAAATATATATGAGGAATGATAAATATGCGTTTTTACTTGAACGGAATTATTGACAGCTATGAGGAGAGGTAATAATATGATCCTGACATCAACTAAGGCATGGAAGCATTATATGCTTTTGTGCAGGACACTTGACAGAAACGGAATAGCATACAAAAGAAATGATAAACGGCTCAACGTCAGATGTACGCTTCCGGAGGGCAGTGAGAATCAGAGCTTTCTGTTTTCAGTAGACCCGGAAAAAATGCTGATAAGCCTGTATTCGCCTGTTCTGACAGAGCCGCAGGCGGCTGAACAGGAGCTTGCGGCTGCAATCTGCATGATAAACAATGAGCTGAGACATGGCTGCTTTTGCTACTGCATATGTGACAGACTGCTCTATTTCCGCATGACCACAAGCTTCTATGAAACGAACCTTTCCGGCGAGGTGTTTGAATATATGCTGTCCTGTGCGGCTGATACCATGCAGGAATATTCCGCTGCGCTGAGAAAGCTGTCTGAGCAGTCATAATTCCTGTTTTCATTGAATATCATTTATCAGCCGACAGTACCCTGATGTTTTTTACGGGCTGTCATAATAATAACGGCGGTGATGATATTGTATGTGATCTTCGGTAAAAAAACCATCGCAGCGCTGCTAAGTGCTGCGGTACTGATGACAGCTGTTCTTATTTCCGGAGCAGGGATACGGGACAATGCTTCCGTCAGCACCTCGGCAGAGGTCAACTGGGGGCTTTCCTATCAGAATGAGGGCAGTCCGCCCACAGGCAACGCAAGTGCGCAGGAGCTGAAAAAATACAATGCTGTTTTCACAGGTGATACTTCTCAGAAAAAGATTTATCTGACCTTTGATGCAGGATATGAAAACGGCTTCACCGCCGGTATTCTTGATGTGCTGAAAAAGCATAAGGCTCCGGCGGCATTTTTTCTTGTGGGAAATTTCATAGAGACCTCGCCCGAGCTTGTCAGGCGAATGGTATCTGAGGGACATATCGTCGGCAATCATACCTACACGCACCCGGATATGTCGCAGATATCGGATGAGAAGAGTTTTTCTGACGAGCTTGGAAAGCTTGAGACACTTTTCAGGGAAACAACGGGACAGAAGATGAAAAGGTTCTACCGTCCGCCGCAGGGCAAATTCAGCACAGATAATCTTGCTATGGCTAAAAAGCTTGGCTACAAAACGGTTTTCTGGAGTCTTGCATATGTAGACTGGTACAATGACGATCAGCCCACAAAGCAGGAGGCTTTTGACAAGCTTCTGCCCAGGATCCACAATGGCGCTATTGTTCTTCTGCACAGCACATCGGAAACAAACCGCAATATTCTTGACGAGCTTCTGACAAAATGGGAGCAGCAGGGCTTCACCTTCGGCAGCCTTGACGAGCTTTGATAATAGCAGCGTGATGCTGCACCCTTTATTCACGGCTCTGTAAGTTGAAGAAATTTATGAGGGCACTGTCAGGCTTAATTAACCTTGAACTGCTTATCAAAAAAGCTTCCCTGCCGTAATGTGACAGGGAAGCTTTTTTTTCATGTAATTGTTATCAGCCGAAATATGAACGATAGTCCATCATCGGGAACGGACTCTGACCTGTTCCGAATGCATATGCTATATAGTAGTTCTTCGGTGAATCGTCATGGTGACTGAATCTGAGATCATCCGGGAAGTTTTCTCCGAATGTATTCTTTGCCATCTCCATGCTTACTACCTCAACTGAAAGACCCTCCGGAGAATGTGAGCTGTAATAAGCTCTGAGTGAGCCGTAATCCATTTTACTCTGAAGAAGAACTGCTCCGTAATACTCAAGCGGACCGTTCGGGTCAGAAAGCTTGCCTGTTCTTGATACAGAGGCATCAATGGTCGTATTGCTCGGCACATCGATCATTTTGATCTGCTTTTCGATCTCCGCAGAGGTCAGGTTATCCACAACTACACCTGCGATCGCTGCTCCGACAATAGCAAGAATGAGAATAGCTATAAAAACTTTTATTGCCTTCATATTAAATCTCCTTTTCAATTTTTCTGTCAGCTGATCGTAAAAGTCAAAAATCATCTGTTCATGCGGATTCCGGTATTAAAAATTTTGCATTTTTCTCCGCTTTTCAAGGCTTTTCGGGTTTTGGCGGGAGTACGACCTTTCGCCATTTTACGATCGGCTGAATCTTCTGATAAGCCGACCGGAAAATTCAGTAAAGCTTTTATGCATGAAAAACACTGTAATGATCTTTGCGATCAGCTTTTTTCCTGAGCTGAAAAAGCTGCTTCTTATCGGGATCACGAGCCGCAGCTGTTCAGATATCACTGTCAGTGTATAAATCCCCTGAAGCATCAGATCTGACTTGCCTGTACACCGGGCATCAAAGTCGTCTGCTGCTCTTTATCAATAACAGTATATCAGATAAACCGCTGCCATCCCGACAGTATCTGCTTTTTGCTTTTTTACATTATACAACACAAATCCCTGTTGTGCAAGGCTCAAGCTTTAAATATTTTGGGGTACTTTTTGAAACATTTTCAAAATATAGAAATAAACAGTTCACAATTGTACCTGAATCCGTGAAACTCATTATTGATTGTTCTGAGGGACGGCGGCAGGCGTGCTGCGCACGCCTGCCGCCTGGCTGAAATGAAAACCCGGAAGGTTTAAAAAAAGATTTAATTCAATTTCACGGATTCAGGTTGTACTTTAAAATAACATCAAGGCAAGGGAAAACAACCGGACCTGAAACAAAAATCAATTAATGGTCGAAATAAGATCGGAGGTATTATTATGAAAAAACATTAGCAGTATTGATCGCAGCTTTAATGATATGCTCATTCGCAGCCTGCTCGGGAAATAATTCCGATACATCCGGCTCATCGACAGCAGCTTCACAGACAGAAGCCTCACAGACAGACTCAGCCTCAGACACCGGCACCTCATCTGACAGCAGCACCTCATCTTCAGAGGCAGACTCAGACGACGCTTCACAGGCTTCAGCAGCTTCCGCAGTCTCAGGCGAAACGGTTTCTGCTGAATATACTCCCAATACAAACGGCAAGCTTGAAACAACTGATCTTTTCTCAAAGCGTGACCTTCTCCAGACGCCTGATCTCAGCGGAGCAAAAACTATCACAGCCTCAGACAACAAAACAGAAACAATAACCGAGGAAGGAACATATATCATTTCAGGCACTGCAAGCAATTTTACAGTCAGGGTCGAAGCTGACAGCAATGCAAAGGTACAGCTTGTGCTTGACGGTCTGAGCGTTACAAACGACAGCACACCTGTAATATATGTGGTATCAGCCGACAAATGCTTTGTCACAACAAACGGAAATGAAAGCACTCTTTCTGTCACAGGCAAATTTGAAACAGACGGCGACACAAACACAGATGCAGTTATCTTTGCAAAGGATGACCTTGTACTCAACGGCACAGGCACGCTTAACATAACTTCATCTCAGGGCAATGGAATTGCCGCAAAGGATGATCTGAAAATTACCGGCGGCACATACAAAATCACAAGCGGCGGCGACAGCATTGAGGTCAAGGATTCCCTTTCGATCTGCGGCGGCACATTCGGGATCAATTCCTCAAAGGACGGCATACAGTGCAAAAACAGCGATGACGAAAGCAAAGGCTCTGTTCTTATCGCAGGCGGAACATTTACTATCACTGCCGCTAATGATGCAATTCAGGCTGCAACAGTTTGCCAGATAGACGGCGGCACATTCAATATCACCGGTGCTGAAGGAATAGAAGCAACATATGTTCAGATCAATGACGGCGAGTTAACCATCTCAGCATCTGGCGACGGCATCAACGCCGGTCAGAAAACCAATTATTCTACCCCGACGGTCGAATTCAACGGCGGCACAACAAAGATCACTATGGGTCAGGGCGATACAGACGCTGTTGACGCAAACGGCGATATCTATGTAAACGGCGGCACGATCGACATAACAGCAACGGTATCCTCCTTCGATTATGACGGCAATGCTGAATACAACGGCGGCACGATCATAATCAACGGCTCACAGGTTGACTCTATCCCCCAGTCCATGATGGGCGGCGGCGGAATGGGCGGCAGAATGGATAATATGAACAGATAAAGCCATCCCCACACGATAACACAATTTTCTTTCTCCTGAAATATTCTCATAAAGAAAGCCCGGTATGTTCAAGATGCATACCGGGCTTTCCTGTCTGTAGCTTTGATTTGTTCAGGCTGAGGTAGTGCTGCGCACGGTCACAGCCGTCCGGTACTGTATATGTGACAGCATTTATAACTTATTTTCACGGTTTCAGATGTAACTGAGCAGAATAATCGTTTTGTGTTAATAATGCGGATATATGTAGATTGACACCATTTTTCTCTGAGGATATAATCAGAATTAACAATATGATCTGATATACCTGAATCCGTGAAACTCATTATTGATTGTTCTGAAAAAACCTGAGATAATGCGTTGTTTTATGCATTTCAGGTTTTTAAGCTGTTCACCCATAA
>CACWVH010000087.1:0-2628 GCA_902764235.1 uncultured Ruminococcus sp. | reverse complement strand
GACGGCGGCAGGCGTGCGCAGCACGCCTGCCGCCTAACTAAAATGAAAACCCGGAAGGTTTAAAAAAACGATTTAATTCAATTTCACGGATTCAGGATATATTCAGAGAGGAGTATCAAAATGCTGAAAAAAAAGCTTTCAATTATTTTAGCAGTGCTGATCGCCGCCGGTGCTGTTTCAGCGTGCGCAGGCAGCAACGGACAGGATAAAAACGAAATAAATGATAATACGTCAGTAAGCTCAGATACAGAAACAGCAGAAGATAATGACAACCGTGAAACAGCGGAAAATGAAACAGACGGCTCATCCCGGAACGCAGAGAATTCTTCCGCTTCACAGGATAACTCCACAGCACCGGACAGCTCCGTAAGCGGAGCTTCTCAGTCAGACCCGGTATCATCCGCTCTCTCAGACAGCTCACAGCAGACAGGTCAGGGCAGCACTCCTGCGGCTTCGGGGCAAAGCAGCAGACAGACCTCGTCTGTAAATCCCGGTCAGAGCTCACGTGCAGCTTCTCAGTCCGGTACAGCGGACAGCGGAAGCTCCGCAATGCAAAGCAGCAGTCAGGCTTCTCAAAGCAAAAGCAATCCGGGCAGCTCCGGTACAAAATCAGAAAACAGCCGCACACAGACTCAGAAAAATACCTCTCAGACCGCAAATACAAATAATTCAAAAAACACAAACGAAGCATCATCCCGGTCAGGCGGAAATAATCAGAGCAGCACCACGAACAACAGCAGCAAAACAAATAACAGCAGCAGTAAAGCAAACAATAACAGCAGCCCCGGCAGCACAACAACAAACAGCAATAAAAACAGTCAGAGCAGTGATAACAGCAAAAGCACATCTGAAACGGGCAGTCAGAGCAGCAGCAAGGCTGTCAATGTATCTGTGGGAGACAATAATCTTTACAACAGTATTTTCAATCTTGCAAATAAGATACAGGTTCAGCTGACGGTATCACAGGATGAGATGAATAAGCTTCAGGCTGACTACAATAAATACAGGCGGCTTAATTCAAAATCCCCCATATACCGCAAGGCTTCTCTTACGATCACAGTCAACGGACAGAAATATTCAATGGATGAAGTCGGAATAAGACTCAAGGGCAATATGTCGCTTTCCCCGGTCTATGATAAAAACGGCAATCTGAATCTGTCACATTATAAGCTGAGCTTTAACGAGACCTTTGACGATAAGGATCATTACGGCAGCGAGGCTAAGGTCTGGGCAAGCAAGGAGGAAAGAAAGGCACGGAAAAACCGCCGCTTTGCTACGCTCAAGAAAATGGATCTCAAATGGAATTCCTGCTATGATGATACCTTTGTGCGTGAGATATATGCTGCAAAGATGTTCAGGGACAACGGCGTTATCGTACAGAATATCGGACTTGCAAATACTATATTCAACGGAAACAACTACGGCGTTATGAAGATATATGAGCCTGTTGATGAGATAATGCTGTCAAGGTTCCTGCCTCAGTCTGCCCTTGGCGGAGATCTGTATAAATGCGGATGGACAATGAAGCCATGCAATTATGTGCAGAGTCAGTTGACCTACGGAGTTGACGACAAGGATAAGAATGACAAATTCAACTATAATCTGAAAACAAACGAAAAAACCTCAGACCATTCCTCACTGAAAAAGCTTCTCAGCGTTCTTGCATCCGTTCCTGACAAAAACAGCTATTCAAGTGTTATAGATACGGGATATTTTGCGAATTTCCTTGCAGCAAGCTATTTTGCAGGCGACCCGGATGATATGAGGAATAATTACAACAATCATTATGTATATTTCCGCAAGGATAACGGCAAAGCCATCTTCATCCCCTATGACAATGACAGGACTCTCGGACTTACATACGGATATAATCCTGACGGAACCGGAATGACAAAGCCCTCTCCCTATTCAGATATGGCGTCCGGCGCAAGGCAAAGGCAGGCAAATCCCCTGATAAACTACGGCATACTCGGCAGCAGGGCATATATAAAGAGCGAATATACGGCTGCACTCAAGCGTATCGCAGGCTCAGGTATTCTTAACGAAGCCGGCTTCAATGCATATTATCGTCTTGCAGCAAGCAATTATCAGTCTGTTGTCACTCCGTCTGTAAGCTTTGCGAATCAGGCGCAGGCGTTTAAATTCAGTCTTGACGGCAAATACTCCGCAAGCGACAGGCGCAATATGTCCTTTGCTGATTTTTCTGAAAGAATACTAAAGACCTATAATGCAAATGTCAGCTGATGTGTCGGATCGAAAACGGATATTCTATAGTCAACGGCACTGAAAAAGATCATTCGCCTACGCTCAGGATGACAGTATCGGGAAAAACTTTGTAGGTCAGACTTTACAGACTGGCTGTCAGAAGCAACTGAATTGATAATTTAATTTGTCCTGAATCCGTGAAACTCATTATTGATTGTTCCGAAAAAACTGAGATAATGCGTTGTTTTATGCATTTCAGGTTTTTAAGCTGTTCACCCATAAGGTGTAGCTTCTCCTGCCCATCCCCCCGTCCCCCTTCCCAAGGGGAAGGGGGAGAATTCAGGGGACGGCGGCAGGCGTGCGCAGCACGCCTGCCGCCTAACTAAAATGAAAACCCGGAAGGTTTAAAAAAACGATTTAATT
>CACWVH010000086.1 GCA_902764235.1 uncultured Ruminococcus sp. | reverse complement strand
TCCTTGCCGTTATAAAGCCGTACTGTTACGTAGGCTGTGCCAGTCTTTACTGCTTTGAACTGACCCTCCCAGTTTGTCTTTGTCATCTTTACTACTGAGCTGTTGCTTGTACGGAAGGTTCTTACTGACGATGCCGTATTTGCCGGAAGAACTGCGCTGAGCTTATAGGTTTCGCCTACGCCAACAGATACAGCTGACTGTTTTAGTGATACCTTTGAAGGAGCTGCCTTGACCGTTACCTTGCAGCTTGCTTCCCTGCCGTTGTAAAGACGTACTGTTACATAGGCTGTGCCTGCCTTAACTGCCTTGAACTGTCCCTCCCAGTTTGTCTTTGTCATTTTGACAACTGAGCTGTTGCTCGTGCGGAAGGTTCTTGTTGCTGCTGCCGTATTTGCCGGAATGGATGCGCCGAATTTATAGGTCTCACCTACTCCGAGAGTTAGTGTGGTTTTTGGAAGTGTGACCTTTGAAGGAGCTGCCTTGACCGTTACCTTGCAGCTTGCCTCCTTGCCGTTATAAAGGCGTACTGTTACATAGGCTGTACCTGTCTTTACTGCCTTGAACTGACCCTCCCAGTTTGTCTTTGTCATCTGTACTACTGAGCTGTTGCTTGTGCGGAAGGTTCTTGTTGCTGCTGCTGTATTCGCAGGAATGGATGCTCCGAATTTATATGTTTCACCTACGCCGAGAGTAAGTGAGGTTTTCGGTAACTTTACGCTTGACGGTGCGTTTTTTACTGTGAATTTGCAGGATTTTTCTATACCGTTTGATGTTTTTGCGGTCACCCATGCCGTACCATTTGACACAGCCCTGACATTGCCTTTCTGATCGACAGTAACTATCTTTTTATCCGATGTGCGCCACTGCAGGCTCTTATTCTTTGCATAGGACGGAAGAATATTTGCTTTAAGAACATATGTTTCGCCTTTTCCAAGCGACACACCCGAAGAACTGAGATTAATATTTTTAACAGCATCATTTAATGCAACAAAACTGTAAAAATTTTTCTCAGCATAGTTTTTGACAGTTGAATCTGCCAGTCCATAAAGTACTGCATCAGAGTTTATATCACAAATTGAGTAGGTACTCAGACTAATGTTTTTATTTTCCAAAGTAATTTTATTCAAATCCGGACAACACCAGATTCCCCAGTCATCAATCTTCTTTACTGACTCCGGGACAACTATTGATTTAAGATTATAGAGAAATTCAAAAGCATGCTTACCTATTACAGAAACCGGTCTGCCGTTGATTCTGGATGGGACTGTGACATTAGCTTCCGAACCATTATATTCCGTAATTTTGACCGTTCCGTCAGTAAGATTTACGTATTCATAGTTTCCCTGAGTTGCTGCCTGGACAGCAAGACTGCTCTGTACACCGACCTGGGGCAAAAATGCCGCTCCGGCTCCGAGAATCGTGGTACAAAGCATCACCGTTAATGCTTTCTTAATGAATTTTTTGCCTTTCATTTTTACTTGCCTCCTCTGTTATTGAAGCCGGAAGATATTTATAATAAAAATAAATCCCGGTCACAATTATGTTGAATGTTTATTTCCTGTATTTTATTATAAATGAAAATAATATGATTGTCAATATTTTATTTGTGATATGTATACATATTATTGCACCTTAGTTAAAAATATATATTTTAAAATAATCGACAGCCCCGGAATACCCGGAGCTGCCGATTTTCAGAATAATGCTGATCCATTACAGACTCAACGAAAGCGTTTTTGTCCGAATCACAATCCTCAGCGCTTACAATATAATACAGATCAGTCCGTTGCAGCCGTCGTTTATGATACGCTCTACTGTTTCACGAACCTTGCCTCTTGCGTCTGCCGGCATTCTGTACAGCTTGTTGTGCAGTCCCTCGCTCACAAGCTCATGCAGGGATTTTCCGAATATATTCGATTCCCATATCTTTGACGGGTCCTCCTCGAATTCCTTCATCAGATACTGTACAAGCTCCTCTGACTGCTGCTCTGAGCCTACGATCGGCGTGATCTCGGTCTTGATCGTGGTTTTCATCATATGAACGCTCGGCGCATTCGCCCTCAGTCTTATACCGTAGCGTCCGCCCTGTCTGATGATCTCCGGCTCCTCAAGGGTCAGCTCGTCCATTGCAGGCATTACGATACCGTAGCCCGTTTCGTCTACGTCATTATAAGCCTGAATAACTCTCTCGAACTGCTTTTTCATCCTTGACAGCTCCATCATTGCGTCAAGCAGACCGCCCTCATCGCTGATCTCAAGCCCTGTCTTTTCTCCCAGCACCTTATAGAAAAGCGATTCGTCAAGTCCGACCCTGATCCTCGCCTTTCCTGTGCCGAGATCAGCAGCGCTTGTTTCTGCGTCTGTGACATATTCACATTCCCTGATCCTGTCAGCTATATCTGCGACCTCTCTGATACGCTCCGCTGTACGGGCAGCTGTCTGTATCGCTCCGAAAACCGCACTGCGCAACCAGTGCTCCTGCTCAAGTGAGGATACCCATCTGGGCATATCCACCCTGATCTCCTTGACCGGAAACTCAAAGAGTATCCTTGCAAGTATGCGCTTGATCTCATTTTCGTCAAGCTCCATACAGCTTACAGGCTCAACAGGAACACCGTATTTTTCACTCATGCTGCGTGCAAGACTCAGCGTCTGCTCAGACCCCGGCTCAGTTGTATTCAGAAGTACAATGAAGGGCTTGTTTATCGCTTTAAGCTCATCAATGACCCTTTGCTCGGCTTCGGCATATTCCTCCCTGTCAATATCGCTTATGCTTCCGTCAGTTGTCACAACAAGACCGATGGTCGAATGGTCAGTAATGACCTTCTTTGTGCCAAGCTCAGCCGCCATATTGAAGGGTATCGCCTCGTCAAACCAGGGCGTTTTTACCATTCTCGGTGCTTCATCCTCGATATAGCCTATCGCACTGGGTACGATATAGCCCACACAGTCTATCATCCTGACCCGAAAGCTCGATACACCGTCAAGCTTTACTTCTACCGCATCCTCCGGGATAAACTTCGGCTCGGTGGTCATTATTGTTCTGCCTGCCGAGGACTGCGGAAGCTCATCGTTAGCCCTCTCACGCCTTGATTCATTTTCTATATTCGGTATGACAAGGGTATCCATGAATCTTTTAATAAAGGTAGACTTTCCTGTCCTGACCGGTCCAACTATCCCGAGATAGATATCGCCGCCCGTCCGCTTTGCAATATCACTGTAAATATTGATGCCTTCCATATATAAGCTCCTCCCCTGCTTGTACTATTATCTCTTTATCGTCATGCTTCAGCCGGGTTGTTTTTCTGTGAAGCAAAATAACTTTACATCGGTATAAGTATCATGCTTCTTGCCCTGATAACATCATCTGTCATATCATTTTCAAGCCTGACCGCTTCAACAGAGGTGCAGTAAAGTCTCGCAATATCCCAGAGAGTTTCTCCTTCATCTGCATAATAAATAGTAAGTGCAGCAGTTTTGTCCTTTTCTCTCATCCTGTCATCTCCGGCGCTTACATCGGTTATGCATCTCCTTGCAGCTGTCGAATAAATGACTGCCGAAAGCCTCAGCTCAGCCTTTATCTCCACATTGCTGTCATCAGTTATGCGGAAGCTTATAGAAGGCACACAAAGCTCTGACCTTGCGCTCAGATCACCCTGCTGCTCCTGAGACTCAGGCGTAAAGCTGAAATCCAACGCCTTTTCAGTGCAGAAGGGAACTCCCTCACGGTCAAGCGCAAGCATACAGCAGTTGAGCTTTCCTCTGACAGTGATATTACCGCCGTCGCCGTCGGAAACAGAGCTTATACTCTCGCACCAGATATCGATCACCTTTGTGATACCGTTGTCCCCGGTACCGATATTGCCACTGATGCTCTGAGTCATAGTGCTGCATCCGATAATACGCTGAAAGCTTTCCGTCCTGAAGCCTGTCTCCAGCTCATAGTCAGTGGAATATGCATCGTCTACAACTGAGATCTCCTTGTTTTCAAATCCCAGAACAACTGCGCAAAGCCTTGCGTCAAGCGAAAGAAGTGTGCTGCTTTCGTCAAACTCCGATTTCAGAGAAATATCATAGCTCATAACATCAACGCTTACATCATTGACGGTGCTTTCATTTATGCCGGGAACATCTATGATCTGGCTCAGCGGGATACTGAAGGTCATCATATCCTGTGCGCCTGTTTCAATGTCTGTTATATAGAGAACCTTGAGAAGTGCTTCGCCCTTGAGCATAAGCTTGTTTTCGATCGCCCTGCATTCATCCGGAATAACTGTCAGCTCACTTCTGAGAATGCCCTCCGGCGTCCCCTTGCCCTTGCCGATATCAAGCACCTCACTGAGTGAAAACTGCTGTCTTGCACAGCCCTTCAGCTCACTGACCTCCTCGCTGTGGGTCTGCTGCTGTATATCATCGCCTTCAATGCCCGTGCAATACTGCTTTTCTCCCGGCTTATACACGGATGCCATAACAGTAAATGCACCGTGGATATCAAGCTTTCTCGGACTGACTGCACGGCAGTTAAGATAACCTGTCCTGAGTCTTATGCGGCTGATACATTCCGGATCGGCATTTCTCAGCGTGAATGAGCATGAAAACGGACTTGTATGCTCACATAGTCTTATGGCCTGTTTTTTGCTGTCAAGATAGTAAAGCCTTATGGTCACATTTCCGTCAACATCAAGCCTGTCTCCTGTGATGCTGCCGGCACTGATACCGGGACAGATCCGACATTTGAGTATTCTCTCCACATCCGGGCAGTAATCCGGCAGACTAAGCTCAAGATCCACCGGCTGCTCTGAGGAGCCTTCAAAAACGGTCTCACATACCGTACACTTTTCTTTTCTTGTCATATAATCCATGATGATTCCTCCCGGCATTATTTTGTTAATATATCAGCGGTTCCTGAAATTCCCGTATCACCGGGACGGACCCGGGTCTTATCAATTTATATTAGCGGCAGTCTGAAAATATGATAATCAGCTCAGAATTCTTTATCTGCCCTGCTCAGAGTCTGTGTAAAGCAAAAGGCTTGCCAACGAAAAGCGGGCTTTATCAAGCCCTTTTTTTATATCGGCTTTTCACGATGTAATAATTTTCCACATTAAACAAAGGTAGCGAAATGCACTAAAAATAAAGTTAAAATTTGTATGTAATTTGGTTACAAAAAAGATAAGATATTATTTATTTTGAAAGAAAAAAATGATATAATAAGTAAGTAAATTCGGTATGCTGCACCCTTAAGTGGCTGCGGTAAATTCTAAAGCCGGATAATAACAGCAAAGGAGAATCACTATGAAAGCCAAGAATCTTTCAAAGCGTATCATAGCCTCTGTTCTCTCTGTAATGCTTATTCTCAGCTGTTTCGTGCTTCCCGGAAGCTTTGTCGGCGCTGCCGGCGAAACAACTGTCAATATCCATTACCTCAGGAATGACGGCGACTATGCTGCGTGGGATGTCTGGGCATGGGCTGACGGTCTAGACGGCGCAGGCTACAGCTTCACAGACAATGGTGACGCGAATGGTGCGGTTGCAACAGTCACACTCACCGAATCAACTCCTCGCCTGGGCTTTATCGTAAGAAAGCCCGACTGGAGCGCAAAAGATCCCGAGCCGGATCGTTATGTTGATCTTTCTGCAGTTGTCAGCGGTACAGTTGATGTATTCTGTGTAACAGAGCAGGAAGAATTCAATGTTGATTACAGCAATGCTGTAACAGGTCTCAAGCTCAAAACAGCTGAAGCTGTTTCACATACCAGTGTGAATTTTGAGCTTACAACAGTTCCTTCCGATGATGATACGATCACAAACGAGGATTTCAAGATCGTTTCAGCAGGCGGACAGGAGCTTGTGATCTCAGCAGTTCTTCTCGGTGAAGGCACAACAGGTGAGATCAGACTCGCAGAGGATGAGTATATCGACTATACAAAGTCATATACTATCACATTCAGAGACAGCTCAATGAAGCTCACTCTCCCGGATTACTATTCATCCGAGGAATTTGAGTCACAGTACACCTACACAGGCGACGACCTCGGTGTTACATTTGCAAACGGAAAAACAAACTTCCGCGTATGGGCTCCGACAGCCGAAAAGATCGAACTCAACATCTATGCTGAGGGCAACGGCGGCAACGCTGAGCAGGTAGCAGAAATGACAAAGGATGTCAAGGGTACATGGGTATATACCGCAGACAGCAGTCTCAGCGGCAAATACTACACCTATACAGCATACTTTGAAGGCAAGACAAACAAGGATATCGTTGACCCCTATGCAAAGACAGTCGGCGTTAACGGTAAGAGAGGTATGATCCTCGATATGTCAACAACCAATCCTGACGGTTGGAATGATGACTCAAGACTCACATATGCTAACCCCACAGATCTCCAGATATATGAGGTTCATGTAAGAGATTTCTCTATTGATGAGGACAGCGGAATCACAAACAAGGGCAAGTACCTTGCATTCACAGAAACAGGCACAAAAACTTCTTCAGGCATTAAAACAGGTGTGGATCACCTTGTTGATCTCGGCATAAATGCCGTACACATCCTCCCGTCATACGACTTCGGTTCAGTTGACGAGACAAAGCTTGACACAGCTCAGTACAACTGGGGCTATGACCCGGTCAACTACAATGCTCCCGAGGGATCATATTCAACAGATCCTTATCACGGTGAGGTAAGAGTAAATGAGTACAAGCAGATGGTAAAGGGACTTCACGATGCAGGCATGAGCGTTATCATGGATGTTGTTTACAACCATACATACAATACTCAGTACTGCTTCAATCAGCTCGTTCCCGATTATTTCTATCGTCCCGGCTCAAACGGCTCAGGCTGCGGCAATGACGTTGCATCAGAGCGTTCAATGGTAAGCAAGTTTATCGTTGATTCAGTTAAATACTGGGCAGAGGAATATCACCTCGACGGCTTCCGTTTCGACCTTATGGGTCTTATTGATGTCGATACAATGAACGCAGTAAGAACTGCTCTCGACGAGATCGACAAGAATATCTTTGTATACGGCGAAGGATGGTCACTTTCTACAAAGGTTACAAAGTCAGGCACAAAGCTTGCAACACAGACCAATTCAGCACTTACCCCTGGCATCGCATATTTCAGCGATACTATCCGTGACATGATTAAGGGCAGCGTTTTTGACGCAGCAGAAAAAGGTTATGCTAACGGCGATTCAAAGCACTATAAGGCTATTATCAATACTGTACAGTATTCAATGAAATGGTCTCCCTCACCGCTTCAGACGATCAACTATGCAGACTGTCACGATAACCTGACACTCTGGGATAAGATCAGATCATCAAACGGTGACGACAGCGAGGAAGATCAGATCCGTCAGAACAACCTTGCAGCTGCTATCGTACAGACAGCTCAGGGCGTTCCGTTCATGATGAGCGGTGAGGAATTCCTCAGAACAAAGACAAAGGATGACGGTACTTTCGAGCATAACTCCTATGCTTCACCTGATTCCGTTAACAAGCTCGACTACAACAGAATCGGTCAGTACAGTGATGTTTATGACTACTACAAGGGTCTTATCGAGTTCAGAAAGGCTCACCCGGCATTCAGACTTACAACTGCCGAGGATGTTGCAAATGACTTTGCAAGCTACCTTTCTAATACAGAAAAGGGCGTTGCAGCATTTACACTTGAAAACAATGATATAGCCGGCGAGACAGCTTCACGCTTCCTCGTTGTCTATAACCCGCTCCTTACATCTACAACAGTTCCTCTTCCTGAGGGTGACTGGGATGTATATGTAAACGACAAGAAGGCAGGCAATACTTCACTTGAAACAGTAAGCGAAGAAGTATCTGTTCCCTACCTTTCAGCTATGGTTCTCGTACAGAACGAAACTCCTGAAAACACATCATTTACAGACGAAGAAACCAATATTTCTCTCGTATTAACCGGCAAGGGCGACGGTCTTGAGTTCAGCGTAAATAAGGTTGAGCCGGAAAACATGGATGATTATAATGTTGAGGCTGCTTATTACGTTTCACTCACAAAGGACGGTCAGCCCTATCAGAGTGAAGATATCAGAATGTTAAGCATTCCGAGCAGCAGAACAGATCTTACTGTTGCAGAGCTTACTGATGACGGCCAGCTCAATCCTGTTGTCTTCAACTATCAGGATGGTTTCTATGTAATAGAAACAGATCATGTCAACACTACCTTCGTTCTTTTAGGCGAAGCTGATGAAACACCTGATGAGCCTTCCGATGAGCCTTCTGACGAACCCTCAGATGAGCCTTCAGACGAACCCTCTGACGAACCCTCTGATGAACCCTCTGACGAACCTTCTGATGAGCCTTCAGATGAGCCTTCCGACGAACCCTCTGACGAGCCTTCAGACGAGCCCTCTGACGAGCCTTCAGATGAACCCTCAGACGAGCCTTCTGTAGATCAGGCTTATACTGAAACACCGGATCAGCCTGATGGTAAAGCTGAAACACCAAACAGGATCACTCCTGAAAATCCGGAAAATAACAATAGTCCTGATAATAATCAGAACACAAACACCGGTAATTCATCAGATACTAATAATGTATCAACCAATGCAGTTGCAACAGGTGATGCAGCAGTTGCTGTAATCTTCCTCGCAGCAGCAGCCTGTGCAGCATTTGTAATTTTCACATTTTCAAAAAAGAAAAAAGCTGAATAATACAACTGATCTGTAAATCAACTACCCCCGATACCGCAATTCACGGTATCGGGGGTTTCTGATTCCAGTATTTTCTGATAACAGCTCATAAAAAAATTCAGCTTTAATACTAATATTCGATAGAATACTTTAATATCTTTGGCGTTAAAATCCGCATAACTTCGTTTACCAAAACTAAATTGACAGCGGAGGCACTCCGTCGCCTCGTTCTGCGAAATTTTCCGCTCAAATCTGATTAAAGCTTCTTATCGAAAATTAGTATAAAATAGCTGAGTGCTCCGAATTTTTATGAGCCGGGAGCTGCCCTCAAAGTCATGCTTTTTTTACTAAAAATATTTGTCAGCGAACATCATTTTACAGCATATGGAGGAAAATAAAAAAGCTGATTGTATAGCATTTTGAAGTATGATATAATGATTTTTGTCAAAGTATAAGTTTAGTTGAAAAAGAGGTTAATTTATGGCTAAAAGAGAAAATTTGAGAAATATTGCTATAATCGCTCACGTTGACCACGGTAAGACTACTCTCGTGGATCAGCTTCTTTTACAAAGCGGAATTTTCAGACAGAATGAGGCTGTCGCAGAAAGAGTAATGGACTCCAACGATCTCGAGAGAGAAAGAGGTATTACCATTCTTTCAAAAAACACTGCCGTTATGTATAAGGATACAAAGATCAATATCGTCGATACTCCCGGTCATGCGGATTTTGGCGGCGAGGTCGAACGTATACTAATGATGGTAGACGGTGTTCTTCTGCTTGTTGACGCCTTTGAGGGCTGTATGCCGCAGACAAGATTCGTGCTCAAGAAAGCTCTCGGACTCGGAAAGAAACCGCTTGTTGTTGTAAATAAGATCGACCGTCCCGGCGCACGTCCGGAAGAAGTCGTTGACGAGGTTCTTGATCTTTTCATCGAACTGGGTGCAGACGACGATCAGCTCGAATTCCCGGTGGTCTATGCTTCCGGCAGAGATGGCTATGCAAGCCTTGACCCCCATACACCCGGAACAGATATGCAGCCTCTTTTTGAAAAGATACTTGAAGAGATCCCTGCTCCCGAGGGTGACACAGAGGGACCGCTCCAGCTTCTTTTCTCTAATATAGATTATGATGACTATGTAGGCAGAATCGGTATCGGCAGAGTTGAACGAGGCAGCTGCAAGGCCGGTCAGAATGTTATCCTCTGCCACAATGACGGCACCTGCAAGAATGCTAAGATAACAAAGCTCTATCAGTTCGAGGGACTCAAAAGAGTTGACGCTGAAACAGCAGAGCTTGGCGATATCGTTGCAGTTTCAGGTATATCTGACCTCAATATCGGTGAGACCGCCTGTGATGTTGAGCATCCGGAGCCTCTCCCCTTCGTTAAAATTGACGAGCCGACCGTTTCCATGCTCTTTATGGTAAACAACAGCCCCTTTGCCGGCAAAGAGGGCAAATATGTGACCTCAAGAAATATCCGTGAGCGCCTTTTCAAAGAGGTTGAAACAAATGTTGCCATGAGAGTTGAGGAAACTGATTCCGCAGATACCTTCAAGGTTTCCGGAAGAGGCGAGCTTCACCTTTCCATACTTATTGAAACAATGCGCCGCCAGAATTATGAATTCCAGGTATCCCGTCCTAAGGTAATTCTCAAGGAGATCGACGGCGTTACAATGGAACCGATGGAGCTTCTTGCCGTTGAAGTTCCCGATAACTATGTAGGCGCAGTAATGGAAAAGCTTGGCTCAAGAAAAGCTGAGCTTGTAAATATGACTCCGAAGGAATCAGGTACAACTCAGATCGAATTCCGTATTCCTGCAAGAGGTCTTATGGGCTATCGTCCCGAGTTCCTTACAGATACAAACGGAAACGGCATTATGAACAGCATTTTTGACGGCTACGAGCCGTACAAGGGCGATATCGCAACAAGAACTCAGGGAAGCCTTATCGCTCATGAAACAGGCACAGCAACAGGCTACGGTCTTTTTGCAGCTCAGGACAGAGGCAGACTTTTCATCGGTCCAGGTGTTGAGGTCTATGAAGGCATGATTGTCGGATCAAACCCGAAAAACGAGGATATGACCGTCAATGTCTGCAAGAAAAAGCATATTACAAATACCCGTGCATCCGGCTCTGACGAAGCCCTGAAGCTTACTCCGCCGACAACGCTCAGCCTTGAGCAGTCGCTTGAATTCATCGCAGACGATGAGCTTGTTGAGGTAACCCCGGTATCCATCAGAATGCGCAAGACTATACTTAACAAGGAACAGCGTATGAAGGCTCAGAGCAAAGGCGGCTGATAATGGATTTTGTTATATTTGATCTTGAATGGAACGGCTGTTTTTCCAAAAAAATCAACTCATATATTAACGAAATAATCGAATTCGGGGCGGTAAAGCTGAACGAAAGCCTTGAAATAACAGGCAAATTCAACTGTCTTGTCCGTCCCGTGATATCCACCAGACTCAGTTCCTCAGTAAAAACACTTACCTCCCTGACATATGAAGAACTGCAAAGGGGAGTACCCTTTGACTACGGCTTCAATAAATTCAAGAAATTTGCTGCCGGATGTGTTCTTATGACATGGAGCAAAACAGATATTGATTCTCTTCTGAGCAATCTCAGATTTCATCGTAGGCTTAATATCATCCCTTTTATGAAGCAATATGTTGATCTTCAGCGTTACTGCCATGATATGCTCGGACTGAGCGGAAAGAATGCACTCGGACTTCAGACAGCTGCCGATCTGCTCGGTATAGATACAGAGGATATCCCTCACCACAGGGCACTCGGCGACAGTATGATAACGGCTCTATGCCTGAGACGGCTTTATCATAAGGCTGCTCTTGAGTCATATATAGAAAACTGCGAAAAGCCGTTTTATGATGAACTGACCTTCCGTGCATTTTCTGTTGAAAGCCTTGACAGCGAATATTCCGATCTCAGCTCTGTCTTTTTCAATTGTCCTGAATGCGGTGCAAGATGCAGACGAAAAAATAAATGGAAAGAAAAATTCAAGGGCTTCGGTGCGCCCTTTGTCTGCCCGGTCTGTGATTTTTCATTTACAGGCAGGGTCACGATCAAAAGAAAGTATAATAACACTCTGCTCAGCAAAAAGGTCATCAGGTATTCTTTTCATCAGAATGAAAGCTCCGCTGTACCATCAGATGCGGCTGATACTCAGCATCATTAAACATTTCTGTATTTTTTCAGACGTACAAGTAATACTAAATAAAAAGAGTCGATGAAGCGCAATTCATCGACTCTTTTTATTATTGCCTTCCGGCTGTTAACCGTTTATCATTTTTTCAATTGCTGTCTTCTGGACAACACCGACTGAGCTGTCGATATTTTTTCCGTCCTTGAAGAACATAAGAGTGGGAATACTTGAAATACCGAATTTCATTGCAAGCTCACCCTGCTCGTCAACATTTACCTTGCCGACCTTAATACCCGGGTTTTCATCTGCAACCTCGTCAACAACCGGTGAAAGCATACGGCACGGACCGCACCATGCTGCCCAGAAATCAATAAGCACCGGCTTATCTGAGTTAAGTACCTCCTGCTCAAAGTTTTCAGCTGTAATTTCTATTGTCATAGCAATCTCTCCTGTTCTGAATAATTTCCGACAACCGTAATGACCAGAAATCTACTGTGCACCTGATAAGACACAGATAATAAGAATGTCTGAGCCTTAAAGTTATCTTATGGTGTTATTATACCCGTTTGTCAATGAGAATTCAGTGACTATATCACCAAAGCATCATTTCTTTTTCTTCTTTTTATTGTCCTTCTGCTTTTTCTCGTTTTCCTCTTCCTCCTGCTGCCTGATATTTTCAGTCAGTGTCACAGCCTTATAATTTATCAGTGCCTTGACAAAATGAGGATGCTTTTCCGTGAATTCAGCCTCAAGCTCCGGATGCCTGATAATGTATCTTTCCTGCTGCAATGCATAGATGCTGCCGGCAGTCATAAAAAAAAGTATGATATAAAGTATAACTGAGATCACTGCTCCGATACCGATGCTCGGATATATCGCAAAGAAGATCATAAACAGGCAGGCTATGCAGCATATAATAGTATACACGTTTTTCATATGCCGCTTTTTGTCAAAGCTTGCAAAGAAAAAGCCGATAACAGGCATAAGCACAAGAGCATACATTATGATCCCCGATATGATAAGATCAGATACTGCTTCTGTCGGTGTATCATTGACAACACCGCCCAGAACTATCTGCAATGCCGACTGCGATATCGTGACCGTTGCACAGAGAGTATTCTGTGCCTTCAGAGTTGCATCATTAACTGCTTTTACAGTTTCCTCCGTATATGCCACCCTGTCAAGCTCTCTGGACTTTTCTATAAGCTCCAGAAGCTTCTTTGCGTCAACATCAGACGCAATATGGTATTTCCATTCAAAATCAGCCGATGCGATCGCAAGTGTGGACTTATATTCTGCTGATTTTTCTCCGCTTTCCTTGAGTGCCCCGAGAGCCTTTTCAAGCTCTCCGGCTGCGGAGTCAATCTCCTTTTGTGTCGCATAATGAAGATTTGCACTCGACAGATCGTTTCCGATACTCATATCATCCTTGATATACAGCGTCATAGTAACATATGAAAACGACAGCAGGAAGATCAGTATTACATACATCCATACCGTACAAAGCCTGAGTATATGAGAAGGCGTTTTCAGCAGCTTCTTGCGTTTTTTTCTTCTCGGCTTCGGCTTATTCACCGGCTTGTCGTTCATATTGGGCAGCTTTTTTTCTGCTGCGGAATTTTCATTTCCCTTTTGTTCTTTTTTCATATCCTATCCTTCCGGCAATATCAGATATTGCCGAATTTCTCCTTATAGTTTTCAATTGCTTCCTTGATTATCTCGACAGCCTCATCTCTGCCTCTTACCTCATCAACAACAGTTTCCTTGTTTTCGAGAGCCTTATATACGGAGAAGAAATGTATCATTTCATCGAAAATATGCTTTGGAAGCTCATGGATGTCTGTATAAGAATTATAGGTCGGGTCATTAAGCGGAATCGCAATTACCTTATAGTCATTCCTGCCGTTATCAAGCATTGTGATATAACCGATGGGATAGCACTGTACAAGCGTCAGCGGATAGATGACTTCAGAGCAAAGCACAAGAACATCCAGCGGATCAAGGTCATCTGCATATGTACGGGGAATGAATCCGTAGTTTGCAGGATAGTGGGTCGATGTATACAGAATTCTGTCAAGCTTCAGCAGACCGCTTTGCTTGTCAAGCTCATACTTTGCCTTGCTGCCCTTTGGGATCTCAATAACGCACATAAAATCCTCCGGGTTAATTCTTGAAGAATCCATATCATGCCATATATTTTGCATAAAAACAGCTCCTTAGTATTTATAATAATATCATTATAGCACAAAGGAATGCAAAATACTATACCATTTTATATGATTTTACATATTTTTGCTTTCTCTTTTAAAAGTATATTCCCTGTCAAAATCCACAATAGTAAAAGCTTCACTGTCATAATAATACTGACCGTAAGCAAGACAGACATCCTCATCTCCTGTCAGCACAAGCTTCATAAGCTCTCCATAGGGCGGTATCTCAATTTTTGCTGTATCATAATCTGTTTTTTCTTTATTCTTAAAGCATTTTGCTGCACCTTTACACGTCCACCCGAAGCCATCATCGTATAGTAAGCTGTTAAACCCTTTAAAATCAATTTCTGTATACAGCTCCTCACAATACCACAAACCATCCTCCGGAAAATTGTCCGGCAGATATTTTTCCGGAGGTCCCTGAGGAAGAAAAGAATAAAAAAGGATTTCGGGGAATATGCCGCCATCTGCCTCTGACATGATAAGTACAGCCTTACATACTGCAATACATATTGACAACAAAATAATAATACCTATGAGAAGCCTGTTTATTACGCTTTTCATACCCGATCCCTCCCTTGCCGGCAATGTCATCAACTTAAGGTTTTCGGTCACTGCCTTGCGGCAGTGAGTGAGGTTATCTGAGCACCGCTGCAAGGGGACGCCCTCTTTCGCAGGGCGGCACAGAGCCTGTGCACCCGAAATAACTATACTTTCGGATACTATCAGATTATCCGAAAAAAATTAGTATATTTTCCTGTCGGGGTTTCCCGACCTCTCAAAAAACAGTCCACCGGACTGTTTTTTGATTCACCCCCGGCACGAGCGATTCTCACGCTAAGGATTTCGCGCTCTGCGGAGCGCGACCAGGGGCTCTGGGTCTCGCCTGCCGGCTCGGTCGGTGCTTCTGCCTTCGGCAGAGGTGTCCACCGGACACCCGCACCCCATGGACCCCGCCGCCTTTGAAAAGGCGGGCGAAACTTTAAATATTTCCTGAATCCGTGAAGTTAGTTGTAAGCTTACCGGTTTTTATTCTTTCCAGGCGGCAGGCGGCGGCAATCCGCCGCCTGCCGCCGTCCCCAAATATCTCC
>CACWVH010000085.1 GCA_902764235.1 uncultured Ruminococcus sp. | reverse complement strand
TATGGGTGAACAACTTAAAAACCTGAAATGCATAAAACAACGCATTATCTCTGGGTTTTTCAGAACAATCAATAATGAGTTTCACGGATTCAGGTAAAATTCAAAAAAGCTGATGACTTTTCCGTTTTATCTGCTTTTGATTTTATGCCATAGGCTTCAGGTCTGCTTTTTCTTATAACAGCTGAAAGCAGATCATACTTTTCTCAGTAAACATTGACAATACACGAGCTTTCCCTGCCGTTGTAGGTTCTGACTCTGACAACTGCAGTACCCTTGCTTACAGCCGTAAATCTTCCCGTCCAGTTGGTTTTCGTCATTCTGACGATCCCGCTGTTGCTTGAGCTGAAGGTGCGCACTGCACAGCCCGTTCCGTCAGGAATTATCGCACTCAGCTCTGCGGATTCCCCCCACCTTCATACTGAGACTGGCTTTGCTGATGCGCACAGCTCCGGGCGCATTCCTGACTGTGATGATACAGCTTGCGCTTTTTCCGTTATAAAGCTTTACAGTAACAGTTAATTTTCCGGTTTTTAATGCCGTAAAATGACCTTCCCAGCTGCCTTTTGTCATTTTGACAACACTGTTGTCACTGCTGCTGAAGGTTCTGTTTGCTGCGGCAGAGCCTTCCGGTATCACTGCGCTCATGCTGATGGTTTCTCCGACTCCGAGAGTCATCACCGTATTCCTGAGCTTAACATCTGACGGAGCATTTTTTACAGTTATTCTGCAGGATTTTTCAATTCCGTTCTGAGTTCTTGCGGTGATCCAGGCTGTACCTGTGCCGACAGCTCTCACATTGCCATTCTGATATACCTTAAGTACCTTTGAAGAAGATGTACGCCATTTCAATATATGTGCAGAGGAATTATCCGGTCCGATCACTGCTGAAAGCCTAAATGTTTCATTATGTCCCAAAGACAGTATTCCCTTGCTGAGCTTCAGCTGCTCAGGCGCCTTGCCTGCAACAAATGTAAGTTGCTTTCATCTGCATATTTTTCCGCAGCACCGCCCTGACTGCCGTAGAGGATAAAATCATCATCCCTTACATCACAGCTTTTTCCCCTGTCATAATAAAAGCCGTAGGAGCCATAGCCTATTTTATCCACACTTCCGGGTATTTCAGCGTATTTCATGGATTTGCAGTCATAGAATACAAAATTGCCGATGCTTGTACAGCCGTCAGGAATATCAAGCTTTTTAAGCGAAGTACATCCGTAGAATGCAAAATTATCTATAAGAGTAATACCTGCCGGAAGCTTTATATCTCTGAGACTGCTGCATTCACGGAACATAGCAAAGCTTATTACAGAAACGCTGTCCGGAAGTTCAGCCTTTGTCAGGCTGCTGCAGCCCCGGAATACAGAATCGCCAAAGACCGTCACACCATTTTCTGCTTTAACGCTTTTCAGACCTGTACAGCCGTAAAATGCACCTCTTCCGATCCTTGAGACGCCGGAAGGAATAGTATATTTGTCAGCCTTCCTGCCTGCTCCGTAGCAGATAATGCTTGTTTTGTTCTTATTGAAAACTATTCCGTCAACGGAAGAATAATTCTTATTATTCTTACTTATATATACACCCACAAGGCTTTTGCAGTCCCAGAAGGCAGATTCATCTATGGAAGCTGCTGATGAAGGAACATTGATTTTTCTGAGTGAACTGCACTGTGAAAAAGCTCTTTCTCCGATACTGCTTATTCCCTCCGGGAGCTTTACAGACAAAAGACCGCTGCATCCGAAAAATGTACATTCCGGGATAATTTTAAACCTTGTCAGGAATAACAAACTCAGTCAGACTGCTGCAGCTTTGAAATACACCTTTTCCGAAGGAAGAAACATTTCCGCCAAGGCTGATCTCTCTGAGCCGGGCACATCCGGTAAAGGTTTTATCCATTATACTTGTAATACCCTCACCCATATCTATGCATTCAAGCGACGAGCAATATGCGAAGGCTCTGCTTCCGAGACTTTTTGTACTGTCCGGAATCGAAATACTTTCCAGCAAGCTGCATTCACAAAAAGCTGAACCACCGATACTTACGACGTTATCCGGAATTCTGATCTTTTTCAAAGCTGTACAGCCGGAAAAGGCTGAACTGCCGATACCGGTGATCGTGTCCGGAAGGCTGACGCTCTCCAGTGAAGTGCAGCCAAAAAACAGACCGTCCTCTATCTCAGTTATCCCCTCGGGAATATTGATATTTTTCAGTGAGCTGCAATATCTGAAGGAGCATTTTCCGATCCTTTGCAGATTTTCTGACATCTCCACATCCTCCAGAGAAAAGCAGGCATAAAAAGCCTCTTCTCCGATATAAGTAACGCTGTCCGGAATCACAAGATGCCGCAGGCTTATACAGCCGTTAAGTGCATCTGTTGCGATACTTGTAACGCTCTCAGGAATTTCAATATCTGTCAGGGCACAGCAGCCCTAAAAGGAGTTCCAGCACAGCTTTTTCACTGTATCTGCCATTTCGACCTCAGCAATCTCGCTGCAATTAAGAAAAAGGCTTTCATGGGTGAACAACTTAAAAACCTGAAATGCATAAAACAACGCATTATCTCTGGGTTTTTCAGAACAATCAATAATGAGTTTCACGGATTCAGGTTATAATTATCTGTTTTACCTGTTCCGCTTATGTCAAGTGTACCGTCAGCGGTAAGCTCATAATATACATTTTCACCGCACTTACCGCTTTTAATAATATCATTGCCCACAGCTGAAGCATTGATACTGTCCGTACACAACCCCGGCATCGTTAAAAAGCACATACATCCCGCAGCAACAACAGCTGTCACATAAGCCGCAAGTCTTTTTATTATATCCTTATTCATAACTAACCTCCGTTCAATACATATTTTCCAAGTATAAACAAATCATCTACATTCTATCATTTCCACCATTAAAAATCAACCGCCGGCCCGGCGTGCCGGCCTGATATAGTTTTTCCCCGGCACCGCCATGCCTTTTCAGCCTGAACTGCTGGCGTCATTTCTGCTTTAAAACTCCCAGAAATATTTTACACGAACCGCGTGGCGCACGGAGATCAACTTTCTTATAAAGAAATATTATTCAACCTTTTTTCTTACATATAAAGCGAAATGCGGGGTCTTTCCGGTCGCCCCCGCGTCCCTTCGGTATCAAAAAAGATAAAATTATATGAGAAGATTTTAAAAATTGATTTCCGTTGGCGTGCCGCCGGTGTCGCAATAGTAAATTCTCAAAGTAAATTCCACAGTGGAATTTACTAAGGCAAAAATCGGGCAATTAAATTTCATATTTGTATTGACAAACAGGGTGAAAACATATAAAATAATTATGTTGACAAAATCAAAATAATATGGAGACGTATCGAAGTGGTCATAACGGGGCGCACTCGAAATGCGTTAGCCCTTTACCGGGCTCGTGGGTTCGAATCCCACCGTCTCCGCCAAAGCGAAAATCCTGACACGCAAGTGGCAGGATTTTTGCTTTGTATTATTCATTTTTAAGTTTTCAGTCTTAAGTCTTCACTTTACCGTATACTGAAAACTTAAGACTGAAAAATTTATAATGATTATGTCCCCAAGTTTATTAGCAAAAAGCAGGTATTATTAATTGATAATAAATTAATAGCAATTATTCATTAATTTTTTAAAAAAACATCCTGTCGGCACACGACCGGCAGGATGTTTGCTTTGCATTATTTCATTTTCAGAGAATCATTCCGGACGCTCTACCTTTTCATCATCGCCGAAATAAATATTGTACCATACAAGAAATACATAGATAGTCCATACCTTGCGGCTGTTGTCATCCTTGCAGTTAAAATGATCGTCAAGATAGGAAACTATCAGATCAGTATTGAAAAATTTCTTTGCTGTCTCTGATGTGAACATTTCCTTTACCCTGTTGTAATACTTTTCATCCTTGAGCCATACTCTTGTCGGAACAGGAAAACCAAGCTTCGGCTTCTGTGCTGTTGCCTTCGGAAGATGACGCAGAGCAGCCTGACGCAGAGCATATTTTGTTGTGCCGTGTGCAATACGGTATTTTGTGGGAATAGTCCTTGCGACCTTCCATACCTCCATATCAAGGAACGGAACTCTCAGCTCAAGGGAATTTGCCATACTCATCCTGTCCGCCTTGAGAAGGATATCTCCCACCATCCAGAGGTTTATATCCAGATACTGCATTTTTGTAACGTCATCATAGCTTTTTGCCCTGTCATAGAATTTACGGCAGAGATCCTGCGGACGGGTAACGATAGAATCATCCCTGAGTATCTGTCTTTTTTCCTCGTCATCATACATGAAAGCATTTCCGATGAATTTGTCCTCTGTTTTTCTTGCACCTCTGAGCACATATCCCCTGCCCTTGATATGAGGCCATTTTTTTGCCTTTCTTGCAAGAGCATATCTGAGCTTTTCGGGAAGTATCTTCTGATATGCCTTGAAAACGTGCGGCTCATTGTAGACAGTGTAGCCGCCGAAAAGCTCGTCAGCGCCTTCACCCGAAAGCACGACCTTGACATACTGACTTGCAAGCTTTGATACAAAATACAAAGCGATGCATGATGGGTCTGCAAGAGGCTGATCCATCTGATACTGCACCTTAGGCACAGCCGACCAGAATTCCTCTGAGCCTATGAGATGAGTATGATGATCCACACCGATCTCCTTTGAAAGACCCTCAGCCCAGCTTATTTCATTGTAATGCTCTCCGAAGTCAAAGCCGACAGTAAAGGTCTTCTGATCTGCAAAATATGTAGAAACATAGCTTGAATCAACTCCGCTTGAAAGAAAACAGCCGACCTCAACATCACTGATCTTATGAGCATTTACAGAGTTTTCAAAAACCGACTCGATCCTGTCCACAGCTTCTTTCTCAGTGAGAGTCACATCAGGCTCAAAGGAAGCCTCAAAATATCTTGTAGTTTTTACCTGACCGTCCCTGAACCACATGAAATGACCGGGCAGCAGACAGTAAATGCCCTCAAAAAACGTTTCAGGCGGAACGACATACTGAAAGGAAAGATAATTGTCAAGCGCCCTGTAATTGAATTTCTTCACGTAGGACGGATGCTCAAGAATACTCTTTATCTCTGAGCCATAGATAAGCTCTCCGTCAACAACAGCATAATGCATGGGCTTTATTCCGAAAAAGTCCCTGGCGATAAAAACAGAGCCGTCCTTTGTATTATACACAGCAAAGCCGAACATACCCCTGAGCCTGCCCAGCAGTTTTTCGCCCCACTGCTCAAAGCCATGAACGAGTACCTCTGAATCCGCTTTTGTATAGAATTTATGTCCAAGCTCCACAAGCTCCTCACGAAGCTCCTTGTGATTATATATTTCACCGTTGAACATAAGCACAAGACTTTTGTCCTCATTATATATAGGCTGATGACCGCCCTCAAGGTCAATTATACTCAGGCGGCGGAAGCCCATTGAGATCCTGTTATCCTTATAGAAGCCCGCACTGTCGGGACCACGGTGTGTTATAACATCAGTCATTCTGCGCAGCACAGTGTCTCTTTCAGCAATATGACCCGTAAATCCGCATAATCCGCACATAAAAATTCCTCTTTTCCTGCTAAAATGGCTTTTTTATTTAATCCTGTCAAAATTCTGCAAGTTTTCTTCTTCAAACTTTCAAAAACCTTACATAGAGAATTTTAGCACATTAACATGAAACTTTCAACCACCATAATAAAAAAAATATTACTGCATAATCACACGATTCTGTGCAAAAAACAGAAATGCGGGAATAAAAACAAACAGACTTAGCGATTTGTTTTCTCTCAGCTATTAGAATAAAAACATCAATCCTTTAAAATTTTCAATCAAGTTTTAAAAAACTGCTCATTCTTTGTTTATTTTAAGTATTTCTGAAAGCAATATAATAATGACAGACAAAGATGTTAAGATAAGAAAGAGCGCCGAAGGGGATCCGGCTAAACTGATAACAGGCGGTGAAAATTATGAAAATACTTTTGGCAGACCCGGACAGGGATTTCGTGTGGTCATACCGTGAGATACTTGAGCAGAGCGGAAATGAAGTCACGACTGCATATGACGGTGCACAGGTCATAAATAAGGCATTCACAGATAAATATGACCAGGTGATAATGAGCAGCGAAATGCCCCGGGTCAACAGACGGGAAATATTACAGATGCTGAATTCGGAAAAATGTCCGGTCATACTACTTATGACAGGCAGAGTGAATTCGGATATACTCCTTGATGAGGTCCTTGCAAATGCACATATAAGCTTCCCCTTTTTCCCCGGAGAGCTTACAAGGCTTTCGGATGAGGTACTGAAAAAAAAGAACGAAAAACAAAAGCTCAGCTTTGCAGATATCGAGCTTGATGTCGGCGGATATATGCTTTGCGGCAAGCTCAGGGTAACGAATGAGGAAATAGATGTCCTCAGCGCTCTGATAAATAAAACAGAGCTTGACAGCAAAAGAGCAGGACCGTATATCGGTTCCTTAAACAATAAGCTTGAACGGCTCAATAAAAAGACCCGCATCAGATATGTGATGAAAGAGGGATACAGGTTGGTGACAGACTATGAATAAGGTTGTAAGAAAATTTGCTTTTTTTGCAGAATTCGCAGTGTTCATTTTGCTTGCAGTGCTGCTATCTGTGATAAATATGGTCAATTTCGCAATGGCAAGCGATGACGCCGATTTTATTACACAGAAAATAGCTCAGGATAAGGGAATGTTCGGCGCTGACAGAGAACGCACACCCACAGAAATGCAGCAGTTCGATCAGGATGAAAATTTCCGTCCTGGCGGCAGAAAATTCGGCGGCTTTGAAGCAATGGGTCCCGGCTCTCCGGAAATGTCCTCATCAATACGATATTTCACATATGCCTTCGATAAGGACGGAAATGCACAGAAGATCGTTTTCAAGATGTCCGCAGTGACAGAGGATGAGGCTCAGGAATGGGCAAAGGGTCTTGTAGGAAATACAGTCGGCTGGACAAATGTAAATTACAGATATCGTGTGTATAAAATCGGAGATCTGACCTATGTAACAGTAATAGATCAGGGCAGAGAGCTTCTTCCGTCCTACAGGATACTTCTGATATCTGTTGCAGGCGGCGCTGCAATGTTGATACTCAGCATGATAATACTTCTGATGGTCGGCAAAAGAATATTCAAGCCTATCGAAGAGGCAGACCGCAGACAAAAGAAATTCATCTCAAATGTCGAGCATGATTTCAGACTTCCGCTGACGGTCATAAATGCAAATACAGAGCTTATAGAAAAAAGAAACGGACCGTCTGAAAATACGAATATCATAAACAGACAGGTCGGGAAAATGACGGCAATTGTCAAGGATATGGCATCCTTCTCAGTGCTGGGAGAGGAAAAGCTTTCGATCTCAAAGATCAATCTCTCCGATATAATGATGAGAGCAATTGACAGCAGAAGTGCAGAATTCGAGGAAAATAATATTGAACTCAGCGTCGATATAGAACCCGAGATAGTAATAGAAGGCGACGGCGAGGCATTCAAAAAGGCATTTGAGGAGCTTGCAGACAACACTCTGAAATACTCACTGTCAAAGGCAGCCTTCCGGCTCGTCAGACAGAAAAACAGGATAACCCTGACACAGGAAAATGACAGTGAGCTTCCCTCAGGTCAGGTGGATCAGGTCTTTGACAGATTCACAACGCTGAAAAATTCAAAGGGCAAAAATTCCATTGGTCTCGGACTTTCATATGTCAAGCAGATCATCACAGCCCATAACGGCAGAGTTACCGCAAAGGTAACTGACGGAAAATTCATACTCAATATATATCTGTAAGGCGGTGAAAAATATGGCAGCAGTTGCAAACCCGATCGTGGTAATGAAAAGATATGAGATGAAATACATCATGTCTCCTGAGCAGACAGAGTTCTTCAAGAAAAAGGTCGAGGGACATATGAAGATAGATAAATTCGGTCTGACCTCCATCGCATCTCTTTATTACGATACACCTGATTACAGACTTATACGCACATCCATCGAAAAGCCTGCCTTCAAGGAGAAAATAAGACTTCGCTCCTATGGTCTTGCCAGCGACAGCTCACCGGTTTTTCTTGAGCTTAAAAGAAAGGCATACGGCATCGTCTATAAAAGAAGAGTACAGAGCACGCTTCCGCTGGTAAAAAAGTTCTTTGACTGTGAGGGCGATATCTGCGCAGGCGGTCAGATAAACCGTGAGATAACGACCTTCCGTGATTATTATCAGACGCTTGTTCCGGCTTGTCTGATAATCTATGACAGGATAGCTTATTTTGAACCCGGCGGAGATCTCCGGCTGACCATAGATCACAACCCCAGATACCGCTATGACGAGCTTAACCTCAAGACCTCCATGGAAGGAAACTCACTTCTTGAAAAGGGCTATACGATACTTGAGGTCAAGGTACAGCAGGCAGTTCCTCTGTGGCTTTCAGCGATACTCACAGAAGGACATATCTACAAAAACAGCTTTTCAAAATACGGAGAAGCTTACAGACAGCAGCCTGTCAGCAAAAGATAAGCCCAGTCTTTAAAATATAAAACGAAAGGAATTGACATTATGTTTGACTCAATATATTCTACACCGGTTACAGTTTCCGAATTCTTTATCATGGCAGGAGCTGCTGTTCTTTCAGGCTTCGTGTTCTCTTGGATAATGTCCTTCAGGATCCGTTCAAGAAAAAGATTTTTCATGGTAGTTGCCATCATCCCGTTCATAGTCGCATCTGTTATTACCTTTGTAAACGGTAATATCGGCGCAGGCGTTGCAGTAGGCGGAGCCTTCGGTCTCATCCGCTTCAGAAGCGCCCCCGGCAGCGTTGACGAGATAGCAGCCATACTTATAGCAATGGGCTCAGGAATAGCCTTCGGCATGGGCTATGTAGCCTACGGCGTTGTCATACTTATCGCGCTTGCGGTCGTATATCTTATCCTTTCCTTCCTGCCGATATTCGAGCACAAGAGCATGGCACAGGACAGGATGCTCAGGATCACAATTCCGGAATCACTGGAATATTCAGGTGCATTTGACGATATTTTCAAGCATTATCTTATCAGCTATGAAAACGCAGGCGTCAAGACAACAGGCATGGGCTCAATGTTCAGACTTTCCTTCAAGATTCAGATGAAGGATCCTTCCGAGGAAAAAGCCTTTATTGATGAGCTGAGAACTAAAAACGGCAACCTTGAAATCGCTATTCTTCCGTACACAGAAGCAACAAATCAGCTTTGATATCAGAATAAAAAAACATCCCGGCAGGAAAGCCCTGAAAGCTTCATGCCGGGATAAATTTTTATTCTATTTTGTCAGTACGAATGATATCTGATAACAATTGCGGCATCGGGCGCATATCTGTCACCCTTTTTGAACTCGATATCTCCGCCGACAGATACCTCGCTGATATCACCGTCGGAATGCAGTATCTCAAGAACAAGATCTCTCAGCGGCTCGGTCTTTATATTAACAAAGCCTGCCTCCGAAAGTATGCTTGAAGCTTCCTTGACGCTCAGCTTTTTGATCTCCTCGGATGAGACCGGCAGTCCGGTCATGCCGTCGCTTGTATCTGCAATGACAGGTTCACGGCTTTCCTCCTCGGTAATACTGCTGGTACTTTGCGAAAACGAATGATATCTCACGATAACATATGTGTCGGGAGAAAAACGTTTATTCTTGCTGAAATCGCTTTTTCCTCCGACAGTGACCTCCTCTACCTCTCCCGATTTATTCAGAAGGCCGATTATCAGATCCCCCATCGGCTCGGCATATATATTATCAAAGCCGGCAGATCGGAATTTTGTGACAATATCCTCGTAATTTCTTCCCTTTGCCTCCTTTGAGGACATCGGAACGCTTATCAGTCCGTCGTCGATCCTATCCCCATGACAAGCGCAAAAGGAAACGAGCATTACCACGGCAAGCATCAGCGCCGTAAAAGATAATATTTTTCTATTTTTCATTTTCCTTCATTCCTTATTATAATAGCACCGCAGCATAACGCTATTCATTCAGATAAGCTGCCGGAACGTGTTTTGTCAGCCAGACACCGTTTTCCGACAGAAAAAACTCAAAGCCGTCACGCTGCATCTGTCCGCTCCGGACTTCAAAGACTACCGGTTTTCCGTGGCGTTTTCCTACTGTGACAGCTGTTGCCCTGTCCTTTGACAGATGAACATACAGCCTTTGTCTGGAATTTATACCTTCCCTGCGTATCGAAGCGGCATATTTTTCTGCTGTTCCATGAAAAAGGATCTCCGGCGGAACAGCTTTTTTCAGTTCAACATCCACCGGGACAGAATGACCCTGATTTGCCCTGATCTTTGTTTTATCTTCATTGAAGGAGTATCTCTGCTTATTATCAGTTCTGACAATTTCTTCAAGCATTTCCATATTGAAGTCCTTATGCTTTTCTGCAATACCCTCAATAAGCTGCTGAGTATCCGCCCAGCCATGACTATCAAGAGTTATCCCGATCACGCCCGGTTTATGACGCAGTATCAGGCACATATACCTGCTGATCTCAATAAGCTCCAATTCTTTCACTCCCTTTCAAAGCCTGCCATACAGAAAAGGTGCTTTCATATTTTACAGGTACCAGCAAAGCAGAATATATCAGCTCATTTGATATGAAAGACTCTTTCAGCTTTTCTTTCCGGAGCAGCCGGTATTTCACAATCCGCATATCCCAGTGCACAGTGACCGATACCTTCCCACTCTCCTTCGATCCCAAGCTCTGCAAGAATCTTTTTGCCTTCCTCGCTTTCAAATTCCTGTTTAGCCCTGTGTATCCAGCAGCTGCCCAGACCAAGACTGTGTGCTGCAAGCATAAGATTACCCATGACGAGACTTCCGTCATAAATATAAGTGGGTTTTGATTTATCCGCAATGACAATAAGCATGACAGGCGCACCATAGAACGGGTCAAAGCCTTCATCCCAGCCGCCGATCCTGCGGTTCATCTCTGCAATTTCATCACGCTTCTCTTTATTGGTAACAGCTATTATCCTGACCCCCTGAGTATTTTTTCCGCTTGCAGCATATAGACCGCAGTTTATCACCTCATTGATAAGGCTTTCCTCAGGCTTTTCAGGTTTAAACCTTCTTACGCTTCTTCTTTCAAGCATTGCCTTGATTATTTCATTCATAGCAGCCACTCTCCTGATTCAATAAATTTCAGATAATTTCCGGAAAGATACCAAAAACTCTCCTTACAACCTGTATGCTTATATTATACACTTTTTCAAAAAAATTTCAACCGGCGCCGGCGCCGGCGCCGGCGTGCCGCCGGGGTCGCGATTCACGGCTTAGTCAGCCTGATAAAGTTTTTTCCGGGCACCGCCATACCTTTTCAGCCTGAACTGCATCAGAATTATTATCCAATGCTAATTGTCAATTTTACACATAGCCGGCGCCGGCGTGCCGCCGGGGGGCGCGATTCACGGCTTAGTCAGCCTGAAAAATTTTTTCCGGGTACCGCCATACTTTTTCAGCCTGAACTGCATCAGAGTCATAATTCAAAACCCATTGCCAACTTTAATTATACACTTAGTGACGCTGGACCCTTGATTCACGGCTTAGTCAGTCTGAAAAATATTTCCCGGGCACTGTCAGACCTTCTGAGCCTGAACTGCATATGATAGAATACAGCGTTATGTAAAAATCAGGATCAGCATAAGAAAGCCTCTCATCCTTACACAAAACTAACCGTCGTCACAAAAGGAAGTGAGATTCCCACCCACAGCAGCGATCAGTACGGACGAAAATGAGCGCTGCTTTCCGACAGCTGAGGAAATATTTAATAAATTTTCTTAAATAGTTTAATTTAGAAATAATTTGTGTTATAATCTGTTTATAACCTGAATCCGTGAAACTCATTATTGATTGTTCTGAAAAACCCAGAGATAATGCGTTGTTTTATGCATTTCAGGTTTGGCGGCAGGCGTGCTGCGCACGCCTGCCGCCTGGCTGAAATGAAAACCCGGAAGGTTTAAAAAAAGATTTAATTCAATTTCACGGATTCAGGTATAAATGAAAAAATCGTGATAAAAATTTCATTTTTTTGTCTGAGGGGGCAATTTATGAGCCAAATAAAGATTATCAGCCGTGAACTGATCGAAAAAGCTAAAAACGGTGATGCATCGGCAACTGAAGAGCTGATGGAAATATGCTATCCGAAAATATTTGCCGCTGCAAGGCTTATGGCAGGAAATGAGGATGACGCTGAGGATATTACTCAGGAGGTATTTATCAAGCTTTTCAATAATATCAGCAACCTGAAAAAAGTCGATGCCTTCGGGTCATGGATCCGTATCATAACTATAAATGAATGCAGGGTATTTTTCAGAAAAAATAATAAAAAATCTGATTCATTTGATGATGATACCGAACTGATGAATAAACTGAATACCGATGAATTCGGATGCATTTCTGAGGTACCCCATGAAAATATGGATCAAAATGAAAACGACAGGCTTTTGCTTGAGGTAATAAACAGTCTCCCTGAAAAATATTCACGGATTCTTATCCTTCGCTATTACGGCGATATGTCATATCAGGAAATTGCAGATGTTCTGGAGATCAGCATCGGAACCGTCAAAAGCCGTCTGAATTCTGCCAAGCTGAAGCTGAAATCAGAGATCTTTCTTTATGAAAAAAAGCATGGCATTACACTGCATACCGGAGGTATCTTCGGAAATATCGGAGAAATCATCCGTCAGGCTTTTTCCAATGCATGTCTCGTGTCAAACACTGTTTCATCCTCTGCCGCAGCAGTTACAAATATTGCATCCACTGGAATCTCAACCGCTGTGAGCACTACTATTTCTCACGCTGCAGCTGCAAGGATCTCTGCAATTACTGCCGCAGTTTCCGTAGCTGCCTGCATCGGCATAACAGCGGTGAATTTCAATACTGACAGTCTCCGGGATGATGAGTTTTCTCTGTCTGATTCATCTGTTTCATCAGAAATGCCGGACGAGACAGTACAGGAGAACGCACAGGAAAATGAAAGCAGCATAGCTTCTCCGCCATCGGACAACACGGAGCTTCAGACTGCTTCACAGCCTGAGCCAAGTACAATAGTACAGATAAGCACAGTTTACGTTTATCAGGAGCCAAGCGTAGTCTCCTCA
>CACWVH010000084.1 GCA_902764235.1 uncultured Ruminococcus sp. | reverse complement strand
AATTTCTTTAATTCTTTGTTTTCAGGTAAAACAAGCATTTCGTTTGCGGAGATAATACAATCACGATAATAGGTTGAATTATCCGCTTGTAAGTATTTATATTCTCCCTTTGAAAGACCTTCTACATATTTCGGGAACATAAGCATAAGACAGCCTATTACAAGCATTATCTCTTTTCTCTTGAAAAACATATCAGAACGGGGAGAATAGACATTTATTCCATTAGCTTCAAGAAAATTCGCAAGCTCGATAACTTGCAGCTTCTTTACGGAGCTAAAAAGAAAAGCTATCTGATTATAGTCCGTCAGCTTTCCGGAGCTTTTGAGTGCATTGATAAATGACAATATCTTTTCGTGCCATTCATCTTCATCGTCCTCGCTTGATAGTTTTACAACGGCAGGACTATTCAAAGCGGATTCGCTATGAGGGACAATATGCTTGTCATATCTGAATTTTCCCCAATCAAATTTGAATTTCGCACCGTCAGTCGTACTGATCCACTTGTTATAGAAATCGACAATATCACTGTTGGAACGATAGTTTACAACAAGGGGAACTATCTTACATTTTCCATCAGGAAACTTGTGTGGAAATTCAAGAATATTACGGATAGTTGCACCTCTGAAACGATACAAGCCCTGATCGTCATCACCCACAACACAGATGTTGCCGTATTTTCTGCCAAGCATAAAGACAATTTGTTCCTGAATGTAGTTTGTATCCTGATACTCGTCAATCATAAGATAACGGATCTTTTCCTGCAACTCAGAAAGAATATCAGGATTATTTGCTAACAAGCGATAGCATTCGGTCTGTATCTTTGCAAAGTCTATAAGGTTTTCTTCCTCTAAAAGATGATTATACTCCTCCAATAATTCGGCAAGAACACGGATTTCGGCTTCATAATCATCTAACATAGCTTCAACATCAACAAGCTCCTCGCTCAGAGTGTTGGCATAGTTGCAGATAGCGTCTGCCCATCTCCAAGCACTATTACCATTTGGCATAACAAGTTCAATGTCAGCTATATTCCTGAATTTATGAATGTTACGAAAAACAAGGTATTTTTGGTCAAAGGTATCTAAAAGCCGATAATTCTTTTTCAAAGATGTAAATTCAAGATTGTCCTTGATAATACGCAGGCACAAAGAATGAAATGTGCCTATGTACATTTCATTTACATTGACATATATATCCCTTGCGGCAAGCTCGTTTGTAATACGGGTAATAAGCTCCTTTGCTGCTTTCTCTGTGAAAGTAGCCATTAGTATTTGCTCAGGCTTAACACCGCACTCTTGTATAAGATAAATGGCTCTCTGTACAAGCGTATAAGTTTTACCTGTACCCGGACCGGCTGTAATAAGCACAGCACCCTCAGAAGCGGAAATCGCTTCTTTCTGTCCATCGTTGGCATTCCCAAAATCAAACATCAGGTACACCTCCCTGACAAAAATGTATATGCAATACAAAAAAGTATACTTATAACATATTATAATCACTTTTCAACAAAAAGTCAATATAAGATAATTCGTTTTTAGACTATATGTACAATAAAACGAACAACACAATAACTGCCATATAAAATAAAAGATGCCACATTGCGATTGCTACGCTGATGTGACATCTTTTATATTAGTAGGTTTATATCAAACGATTTTCAGTTTCCAACTCTGCCTTACAAACGGCTCGACATAAGTTTCGTTATTCGAATCAAAGAAATCAGAATAATTAGTAGTTTTAGGAATTGTTTTCCAGAATACTTATAATGGTTGTTGCTATTCTGATCTCCGCACACCTTTTCATATTAGCAGCGAAGCCGTGAGCTTCGGGTGGTTTAGCGACAAATGCTTTCAGATCTTCAAGCTCCATCGGAATATCGTGTCTGAACACAAAACCCTGATCAAGAGCTACAAGGTATCCGTCTTTTTCTCCCCAACCGTCTGTAACACTAAAATAGCAAAGCTTATCATCTGTCAGAAATACTCTCTCAGAACTGCCGATTTTACCAATACACTTACAAGGCATTGAGGCATAGGGTTTGTCATACAATTCCGATTCAGAGAATAATACTCCTGTGAAGTGGTCATTGATATTGACATCACCGCTTTTTTTGCAGATTTCGTAAATCTTGTCCCGGTATTCTTTTCTTTTTGATAGCATAGTTATGCCCTCCTATAGTTTTTTGCCATAAGAGAGCATAAGAAAAACACCCATCGTTACCGACAGGTGTTAAACATCAATATCACCCATCGATCAAGCTTTAGCACCTTACCTTACGGCAGGTTGCTGTGCGGTCACAGGGCTTGTCCCTCACGCACTCTTTATGGTTTGTAAGTTCATTATAGCATATCGTTTGTGTATATGCAATATTATTTACAAGATTTTCAATCTCCAACTCTGCCTTACAAACGGCTCGACATAAGTTTCGTTGTCGCTCAAGTTCAATCCGAGAGTTTTTGCAAGGAGTTGCTTTTCTTCTGATGCCTTTTGTCCTTCCGGCAACTTGCGGATATATCCTGCTATTGATACGGACTTTTGTTCGTACTTCTCATAGTCCAAGTGCTTGTTGGAGCCTTTTGATAAAGTGGTACGGGCTTTGCCGCCGATTGAGGAAAAAGATAGTTCGGCTTTTATATCGTCCGTGAATAAGTGGTATGCTTCTCCTGTCGGTAAGATACCCTGTTCTTCATTCGGGCATACATACGCTGCATAAAGCCAAAGGGCAATTTGTTTTAAGGTGTTGTGCAGATCATCAGCATACCCACCGATCCAATCAAACGGAGAGAAAAAGGCTTCGTTTGAAGTATTATATCTGACAGTAATATCACCGTTGATTGTAGAAAACTTGCAAAGCAGATGGATACTGTTATTGTAGTAAACCTCTTTTAGAAAAGCTCTTTCAAAGAATGTACTGCCCTCAAACTTTATCAAAAGACCATTTGCAGGCAGTGTACGCCTTCTTGCTTTGAGCATTTCACCGTATGATATGGGCTTTTTTATCTTGATCAGACGAATTCTGCTGTCAGCCGTCTATTGCAAACGCCCTCAGTTCACGCTCCATATACTCAGCCCGTTCAGAGTTCGGCATATCCGCAGTTTCACGGTCAGCCTTATTCAGTATCGCCTGCATATCACTGGCAGAGAGCAGATTTACAGCGGTACAGTAAAACACCTGTCTGCTGCCGTCATTGTATGAATCAAGCAGTCTGTTCAAGAGTCCGATTTTTTTCTGCTGTTCGGCACGGTAGGCATCTATTCCGATTTCTTTTGCTCTCTGCATATCCTTCCGCTGATTGCGGTGCAGAACAAGCGTATCGTAGCTGTCAAAACCGTCATAGTGCTTGCAGGGATATTCAGGACATTCAAAGCAGTACTGTAAATTTCCGTGCTTAACACTGCACGGTGCCATCGGACATTGTGCGGCACAAAAGCTGTCCTTGAAACAGCCGTTGCAGCCCCCTTGCAGACGAAATCCGCACAGACCACAGTTGAGTCCGCAGAGAGAAAAAAGCCCGTCAGTGCGTTCAAATCCCTTGACACTCATAGCGACCTCTTATTCTGGCGTATGGCGGCGAGTCTGTCCATGTCACCGTGTTCTATCTCATGCTCCAGCGCTTTTATGATACTGTCCTTTCTCTTTAGGAAATCCGACCCGGACAGATGTATGCCGGAGGTATGATGGGTATTGAAATAGCAGTCACAGGTCAGATGCTCCACGAAAACCTTTAGCTCGATGAGCATTTCTTTTTCGGACAGCGGTGTAAACTCACCCTTCTGAGCTTCTTCCAGAAGCGGAGTACCCGGGAACAGGGTCAGACCGCCTGTGCCGACCAGCATTGGCTTGCACTGACTGAAAAGCTCCGCCGAGTGAATGGCGTGTTCCAAGCTGTGTTCCTTTCCGGCAACACCATTCAAGAAACAAAGCCAGAAGTCGATCCCGGCTTCCGTCAGCTTTGCACACTGTTCGGTAATATCTGCGGCACTGCATTTCTTATTGATACGTTCAAGTGTCCAGTCGTCACCGCTTTCCGATCCGAGGGATATTTCACGAAGCCCCATATCCTTCAGACTTTTTAGCTGTTCCACCGTCTTGTTTTTTATATCTGTCACTCTTGTGCAAGCATAGATATACTCCATTTTCGGCAGATACTTGTTTATCATTTCAAGTATGGGGGCCAGCTTGTCGTATGTCATAGCAAGCGGATTGGCACTCAATAACTGTATCGTCCTTGCGTTCGGTACAATAGAAGCTATCTCCTGCAAGTCCTGTTCGATCCACTCCATAGGCTGCATTTTGAACGGCACATCACGGTACATAGTGCAGAACTTGCACTTGTTATGTGTGCAGCCCTGAGTTATCTGCAACAGTGGGAATGTCTCCCAATAGGGGTTGCGGTAAACTGTTCCTGTAAAGTGCATATGATCGTCTCCTTTTTATGATTCTTTCATTTACCACGGCTCTCTGACCATTTTTTCGCCTGTTTCAAAGGCTTTCTTGCGTTCCCTCGGGAATACCTTTTCGTGCCGCTCGTCCTTTGCCTGTGTATCAAACATCGTCCAGCCGAAGCGGCTGTAATCCTTTACCTGCTTGGTATTTCCGACTATCATCAGCTTTGTATTTCCTACAAAGGTATCAAGTGTCTGCTGATAGCCCTTGAGCATTTTCTTATAGCCGATAGGAAGATAAAATGCTTCATCAGCATTGCTTGTCATGATAAGAAGCACTGGTATCTTCCTGTCATTGTAGCTTTGCGGTGATTTTTTATAGGTCAGCGACTGAAAAATAAGCCGTTCATACAATGCACGGAAGCCTGCCGACACATCACCGAGATAATTCGGCGTTCCGATGATAAGAGCGTCTGCATTCCGTATCGCTTCAAGTACAGGTGCAAGACCGTCTTTGCAAACGCATTTGCCCTCATTCGGGGACAGTTTACAGGCAAAACAGGAAATACAGCCTGTGAATTTATCCAGTTTATATAAATCAAAAAGCTGTACCTCTGCTCCCTGTGCCTGCGCTCCCTTTGCAGCCTCCTGCACAAGTGTTGAGGTATTCCATCCCGTTCGGGGGCTTGCATTGATTGCAACTATTTTCATGCTATCCCTCCTTAAAGCTCTGTCACAAAATCATCTATGGGGCTTCTCTTGTAGTGCCACGGATTTGCTTTTGCCTTTTCATTCGGGTATCCGAGTCCGAGCATCATCACAGGGATCATGTATTCGGGCAGACCGTAAACATCGGCAACTGTCTTTGAGTCAAATCCCCTTATCCAAATGGTATGGACACCAAGCTCCTCCGCTTCATACATCATCGTAGCGGCGGCGATAGATGCGTCCTGTTCACCAGAATTATAGTCCTGGTAATAGCGGTCAGAGGGATTTCTCCAAACGGTACGCAGATCGTAGCATACCAAGATCATCAACGGCACATTGTAGTGAAAATGCGTGACAGTTTTCAGTTTCCGCAGTCCGTCCTTGCTCCTGATAAGATAAAAATGCTGGGGCTGATAGTTGCAGGCGGTGGGGACAACTCTGCCTGCTTCCAGTATTTTATCGAGCTTTTCCTGTTCAATCGGTCTTTGGTCGAAATATCGCTCTGAATAGCGGTTTTTGGCAAGTTCAAGAAAATCCATAACGTCAAGTCCTTTCTATCATTATCATACATTGCTCCAGTCGAGCTTCATTTTGCGGATACTCAGCATCAGGAATGCCGCTGCTATTATAACGCTGTACATCATCGCAGGAGGATAAACCGTCATTGCGATCACAGCTCCGACTGCCTTGATCCCAATATCTATCCAAAGCAGAGTACGGCGCTTTTTGAGCATATCCGCAGACATCTGACTGCAATCCTTTCCGTGTTCAAGAACCTTACTGAGCCAGATATTTGAAAATGTCACAAGCATGACGAATACACCGTAAAAGCCTTGTGCGACTTTGCTGTTGAAATCACGGCTTACAAAGTCCGTGGCGTAGGGTATCACCGAGCAGAAGAACAGCAGCAGAAGCGTTACACACAGCGTTTTTGCGTTAATCTTCTCTATCGTTTCCCATTCGTTATGGATATTCACCCACATCGAGCCGAGCCAGAAGAACGAGAGAGTGTAGGAAAAGAAGCTGTAACGAAGCTCCCATAAAGCCGCCAATGTAGGTGCAGACGGCTTTTCAAGCTCCAGAACGAGAATCGTCATGATGATCGCAAGCACGGCATCTGTAAACGCCGCCACACGGTCTTTTTTCATTGGCATTACCTCCCAATCTTACAGCGTTACACATCCGGATCTGCGAACGGTCTTGAAAGCTCGTTCACAATATCCTCACAGCTATCAATGCTCCTGATAAGGCTTGTGACATTGGCAACAGTGTTCACGCCCGCATCGGGATCGCCTTTGAGCATACCGTAGAAGAAACTTCCCGACGGAGGATTCAAGTCACCACGCTTGTTTGCTTCCAGTCCTTCAATGCCGTGCTTATGGGGAGTTGTTCTCCAACGGGCATTGCCATCCATCTGTGTGAATACGATATAATCATCGGGGTGGGTTGCCATAATATCGGCTTTTGTTGCGTCTGCGGCTCTGCACTCTTTTGAGAGAATGAAACGTGTGCCGACGAATACGCCCTCAGCGCCGACTACCTTTGCGGCGAGTGCCATTTTGTCGTTGACAATACCGCCAGCCGCAAGCACGGGGATATTCACATTCTCCGACAGCAGAGCCGTCACCGCAGTTGTTCCCGATGTGAGCGACGGCATACAGCCGCCCTCGTCACAGCCTGTTGCAACGATGATGTCTGCCCCTGCCTTTTCAGCTTCGATCGCACCACGGACGGTGGGGTTTGGCTCACGCATGATAACGATGAAACCGTCATTCTTCCAAGCCTTTATCTCATCGGCGGAAACATTTCCTGCAACGACAAGCACCTTTACGCCTTCCTCTTTTGCAAGTCTGATAGTCGCTTCACTGAAGCCGTAGGGGTCTGCCGCTTTCGGGAATACATTGATACCGAAAGGCTTGTCGGTCAGTTCTTTGGTCCTGCGGATCGTCTTGCGCATTTCTTCTACTGTTTCCTCTACGCCCTTGACGATCTCCGTAAAATCGGCACTTGTTCCGAGGACACCAAGTCCGCCTGCGTTAGATACAGCGGCAACGAGGTCTGAGGAGGTGATCCAAGCCATAGGTGCCTGAATGACGGGTTTTGTTATTCCTAAAATTTCACATACTCTGTTCATGAGATCATTTCCTTTCTTGCAGGCTTTCCGCCTTTGTTACTCTTATTTTACCCGAAGGACTTGACTTTTCAATATACAGAATTATAATTATGATAGAAAGTCTTACACTTTTTAAATTCTGTAAGAAATGAGCGTGATAAAAATGGCTGAACGTACCAAAATATGGATAGCCGACAAGATGAAAGAGCTGATGAAAACCAAGCCTCTGGATAAGATCAGAGTGACCGAAATATGCCGTGTTGCCGAGATCGAGCGCCCCACATTCTATTATCATTTCAAAGACAAGTATGACCTTGTGGCGTGGATATTCCTCAGCGATGCCTATGAGACCGATGTTATTTCCGCAGAGTCGGCAGCTCAGGGCATGGCGAAAATGCGGCAGGAGTTCATCTTCTACAAACGAGCCTACGATGATGTTTCTCAGAACGCTTTATGGCAGTATATGCTTGAATATTTCGTCAAGCGGTATGAGGTCATCGCAAAAGAAAAGCTGCATACCGAAGTCCTCGATACGCAGCTCAGATACTCTATCCGGTTGTATTGTTACGGTACTGTCGGCATGACGAAGGAGTGGCTTCTGAACGACAACACCACCTCGGCGGAAACGGTCGTGCAGATGATGTTTGCGTCGATGCCGAGTGATATGAGAAATTTATTTTTCGATAAAAATGCTGTTCATAAATAAACTTTTGAAAAAGCAGGGCTATGCCTTCCGTACACGGTTACGGAAAGCATAGCCCATTTTTATGCTGTGATTATATCAGCCCTGAATTTCCTGCATCATAGTCGCACCGTCCTTGAAACCGACCTTGTATGCGGAACGCATTTCATCAGCAGCAGTCTCACTCACGCAGTCAAGTATCTGGTGGAATATATCAATCTGCTCCTCATTCAGCGAATCTTCAAACGGTATGCAGAGCTTGTTAAACTCATCGGAGAATTCAGCGGAGTGGATCTCACCCTGTCTGTAATTGTACATCGCATCAATCATTTGTATCTGTCCTTTCGGTTTTATTGTTGTAAAACCAACCGTCCAAACTTTACCAAATAATCGTTGCTAAGGTGTTGCTTACGGCACCCTGAAGATCAAGCTCCGCAGCAGTGCCGTAATATCCGCCGTCCGCAGGCTGCCCGTCGGAAACAACGATGAACAGCTTGCAGTCTTCGCTGCGTCCCGACAGCTTTTCGGCAACAAAACGAACTGCACAGCCCCTTCGTACTGCTCTCTCAAAGTTCCACAACCGGACAGCCCTTGCTGCGATAGTAGTAGATCTCGTCCTCTGCGGCGATGCGGACGGTTGACATATCATACTTCTTGAAGTGTTCCTCTGCTTGTTCTTCTCTGTCGCATAGAGCAAGAGCTGTATGGTAATTACCGTTTTCGTCCTTATAATCTGCAAGATACCAATTCTTCATAGCTTTGTCCTTTCTTCCCGTACAGCCTGATAGATCAGCTTTATCATCCGGGACTTGAAGTCCCACTTTCATCTTCTGCAAGCGTCCTTTGCTTCGTCAAACAGCACCTTGATCATCTCATACTCCTCGTAATCCTTGACCTCGACTGTTATCTTACAAACTACTCCGTCAGAGTAGGTAGTGAAGCCGTACCCGTAATCCTTGAGCAAACATCTGAAAATATATCCGATGTCCTCTGCTCTCATATCGCCGTCTTTCCATTTCGCTTCGGCATATCTTTTCTTGTCGGAGCTGTCTTTAGTCGCCCTTGTACCGATGTAACTCAATTTCATCAGCCGTTATCTCCTTTCGTGAAGTGGGACTTGAAGTCCCATTTGTATGTTGGTAAGAATTTGTTTTATCCTTACAGTTACTATTATAACC
>CACWVH010000083.1 GCA_902764235.1 uncultured Ruminococcus sp. | reverse complement strand
TGAATTTAGCCGGACTTCTTACAAACCCTATCGGTTTAGTCATAGCCGCTATTGCTGCACTCGTTGCAGCTTTTATTTATCTCTGGAATACGAATGAAGATTTCCGTAACGCTATGACGGAGATATGGAACGGCATCGTAGGAAAATTTCAGGAGTTTTTTCAGGGTATCGTTGACAGGCTTAATGCTCTTGGTTTTAACTTCAAAGATATAGGCGAAGTTATTATGGCAGTATGGGATACCGTCTGCTCATTCCTTGCTCCTGTGCTTGAGGGTGCATTCCAATACATAAGCAATATGCTGTCCTACTCTCTCGATATGATAACGGCAATTCTTGATATCTTCATCGGTATCTTCACCGGCAACTGGGAGCAGGTCTGGGAAGGTGTCAAAGGTATTTTTATGGCGGCATGGAACTTCCTTGTCAATAACATTAAAAATATTCTCAATGTTCTGAAAGGTATATTTGAGGTATTTCTCAGTTGGTTTGGTATATCTTGGGATGATCTATGGAACGGTGTCAGCGAGTTTTTCAGTAATATCTGGAATAACATCTGCACATTTTTCAATGGCATCCTGAACGGTATAAAAACTGCCGCAATTACGATCTGGACTGCGATTTCTACCTTTTTTACTACGATATGTAACATCATCAAAAACACATTTATGACAGTCGTAAATGCAATAAAGACCTTCCTGACTACGGCTTGGAATGCGATCAAAACGGTTATTACTACCGTGATGAACGCCATCCACACAGTTATTTCTACCGTGTGGAATACGATAAAAACCGTGATAACAACGATAATCACGGCAATTCAGACGAACATTACTAATGCGTGGAACACCATAAAAAATGCCGTTACATCGGTTGTTAATGCAATAAAAGGTGTTATATCTTCCGTTTTCAATACAATAAAAACGATCATTACTTCCATAATGGACAATATCAAAAATGTTCTGACGAATGTCTGGAATGTAATAAAGTCGCTCGTATCTGGGGATGTCAACAACATCAAGTCAACCGTTTCTACGGCTTTCAATAACATCTTTTCAGGCATCAAAAACACGATGTCAAATATATTTAATGCCGTTAAAAACGGTTTTGCAAATGTAAAAGATCATATCACGGGACTTGCGTCGCAGGCATTCAACTGGGGCAAGGATATGGTGATGGGTATTGTAAACGGTATAAAGAGCTGCATCGGTGCAGTCGGCAACGCTGTATCAAGTGTTGCTGATAAGATACGGTCGTTCCTGCACTTCTCCGTGCCGGACGAGGGTCCTCTTACCGATTATGAGAGCTGGATGCCCGACTTCATGAAGGGACTTGCTAAAGGTATCGAGAACAGCAGAGGGATGATAAAAAGCGCAATGAAAAATGTTTCCGCCGATCTGATCGTCAACCCTCATGCAGAAGTCACAGCTGCTGCTTCAGATGGCGGTGTATCTCAAACAGACCTTACTGAACTGATAACTGCGATAAAAGGGGCTGTTTCCGGTGGTACAAAAGCTGGTGCTGTTGGTGACGTCGTTATCCCAGTGTATGTCGGCGGCACTATGCTCGATGAAATTATCGTCAATGCTCAGCAAAGAGCAAACTTACGGAGTGGAGGAAGGTAGCATGGCATTTACAGAATATCTGAAAATCAATGGCGAATTACTGCCGTATCCCGATTCCTATGACTTGTCGCTTTCCTCCGTGGAATCCGATTCCGGCGGCGAAACGGAAGCCGGAACAAGACAGCGTGATGTTGTGCGGCAGGGTGTTGTGGATATTTCCTTATCGTTTACGGTAACCGCTTTGTGGCTGAAAAAGCTCACGGCATATTCAAAGCAGAATAAGCTGACAGTAGAGTATTTTGACACAGACAGCTTATCACTTAAGGAAACTGAAATGTATATTGACGGCTTCAAAGCAAAGTTAGAGCAGGATACTTCATATAAAGGGTTGTGGACTGTTGATTTTACGCTGAAAGAATATTAAAAATCTCATATGGGAGGAGTGAACCAATGTACCCTGTATCTGAAAACTTCATAAAGGTAATCCAAAGCAACAGCCGCAGTTATTTCTGGACTGGTGAGATCACTACCAAACGAGGACAAAAATATCGGTTTGAAAATAAGGACATTGTTAAAGGCAGCGGATACATTACTCGTCAATGCTGCGGCAATACGGAGATAGAACTTGGTACTGTTTACGCTGCCGAGATGGGCATATCTCTTTTTACCGATATTGACAGGTACAGCTTGGAGGATGGAACAATCACGCTTTCGTTTCACCTTGATGTCGGCGGTCATTATGAAGAAGTGCCGATGGGAATATTTGAGATAAGCGAAGCAAATCGCAGCATAAAAACTCTTGAAATAAAAGCCTATGACTGTATGCTGAACTTTGAAAAGAGCTTCAAAAACACTCTTTCTTCCGGCACTCCGTTTGATTTTCTATCCCTTGCCTGTGAGAATTGCCGTGTACCTTTTGCACATACCAGAGCCGATATTGAGGCTATGCCTAATGGTAAATTTATCTACGGTATCTATGGCGAAAACGATATCGAAAGCTGGCGTGATCTGCTTTTCTATACGGCACAGGTTCTCGGTTGCTACTGTCAGATAAACCGTCAAGGAAAACTTGAACTGCGAAAATACGGTAATGTGCCTGTTATGCAAGTATCGGATAAGCAACGATTTTCAAGCAGTTTTTCGGACTTTATCACACGATATACAGCCGTTAATTCCACCAATCAGAAAACCGCTACAGCTGAATACTATGCTTTATCTCCCGATGACGGGCTGACTATGAACCTCGGTGTTAATCCTTTGTTGCAGTTTGGACTGAGAGATACCAGAGAAAAGATAATCAGAAATATTCTGAACGACATTTCAAAAGTCAGATATGTACCTTTCGATTCCGAAACAATCGGCAATCCGGCACTTGACATTGGCAATGTTATTTCATTTTCGGGCGGTCAGGCTGATGAAACACAAATAGCTGCCATAACCGGAATGACGGTAAAAATCAATGGTAAAACAACGCTCAAATGTGTTGGTAAAAATCCTCGATTATCTCAGGCAAAGAGTAAGAACGATAAGAATATCGCAGGACTTCTAAACTCCGTAGAGGTAGGAAAAATTACGGTTCATTCATATATGAATTCTTCTCCGTTTACTGTCGGAGAGAATGACGCTGAGATAGTCAGTCTTGAATTTGCATCTCAGGATGATACCGATGCAGAGTTTCACGGCAGTATCCTTATTGATATAACTGCAAATGAGGTGCAGAAAACAGCAAGTGGTAAACTGAACGATCAGGATATTTCCGTATCGTGGAATGAGGACGGCAGAGCAACGCTGAAAGTAACCTATGTGATAAACGATAATGTCATAAATACCTACTATCCGATTGAAACTTGGCAAAGTGGAAAGCATATTCTGAATCTTTATTATCCGATCTCAAAGCTGGATGCAAACGCATATAACACATTTAAGGTTCGCTTATCTGTAACAAACGGCTCCGGTTTTATTGACCGTATGCAGGCTCTCTGCACGATCAGCGGTCAGGGACTCAGTGCCGGAAATGTATGGGATGGCCGTCTTTCCTTTGAGGAGAAGTTTGTACCCGTTGCTGATGTTGGCAGTTTGGATTTCAGAAAAGCAATCGATATTGTTGAGCCTTATTCAGAAATACCTGAACCGATAGGACTTGTGGATACCTTTACTCCTGCACGATTCGGTCGCTTGACAGCACTACGCTTTATCGCAGAGCCGCAGATGAACCCGGTAATTGTTACGGAAATTATAGAGCCTGCTGACAGAAATGAAATGACATTTAACCGTGATTATGTAAGGTCTGAAATCACCTTTGAATTTCAGACTGATTACAGCTTTACAAATTTTGAAGTGCCTATTGATGAAGGCAGGATGAGCCGATTGGATATCAATACGGAGCAGTTTGCGAGAATTGACAGTCTGGAGGTGATGAGAAGTGGCAAACTATAACTCTCTTGAAGATATGATGGGCAACAGAGAAAATATGGAGTGCCTTGTAAATAACAGCCGACACGATGATGATGTTATGCAGTTTGTGGGCGTGGACTGGTTCAAGTTTAATGGGTCGCTCATATCAAATATTTTCGTCAGCGGCAACAGTTTTATAGGGTTTGGAGCTAATGCCGAGCATCTCCTTGTGTGCCGCAGGGATGCTGCAATGTACAGCTTTTACCGTGAGGAGGGAGAAATCTATGGCACATATAAGTTTTTGAAGCTCCGATGGGAAGGTTATGCTCAGTACAATAACACTTCGGAGGATGTGCGGCTCTATTATGAGTGGTTTTTCTTCGATACAGGCGATATGCTGCTGAATATCATCAAATCACCTAATGCCGCTGGTTATCTCGGAAGTAATCGTATCAATGGCAGCACAAACAAGGACTTTACTGTTGCAGTCACGCAGCAGCAGTACATAACCTTTTATCACAAGGATGATAACGGAAAACAGTTTGATGTTGAATACAAGCTAATAGACCTGATGCCACCCTTTGACAGCAAGTATCTGCTATCTGATAAGGACGGCAAATTTTATAGGCTGATGCACAATAAGGCTTTTGTGGATTCGGTTATCTTTAACCGTGGACAGTGTATCCGCACAGGGCTTATGCCCGGAAATGATATGCGTCTGTCGGTTTCATTCAAAACAACTACATTTGGCAATGCTGCTCTTTTTGGTGCAAGAACTACAGACAAGACAGATATGTTCGGAGTATTTTTGACAGACAGTAAACATATAACCTGTGTTTATGGCGGACAAAGTATTACGGAGGAAGTCGATGATTATAGCGATATTCCGCTAACACTTGAATTATCAGCCGAGGGACTTAAGCGTGATGGTATTACCATTATGACCTTTGAGGATGCAGAGTTTACATCATCATGCGAACTGGTTATCGGCACAATAAATACAGCCGAAAAGCTCGACAGCCGATATTTCCGAGGGAATGTTTACGGCATAGATCTATGGCAGGGCGAGGAGCAAAAGCTGCACCTTGTACCCTGTGTGGATGAAAATGTGCGAGCTTGCTTTTATAACACGATTTCCGAAAGTACCTACCTGAATAACGGCTTCGGAAAATTTTCCTATGAGGATGAAGGACTTGTTTTTGATGTTGAATCCTATCTTGAGGAAATACCGATAAACCGTTTATCAGCTTCTGCTTTCAGACAATACGGCTTTGACGATTTTCCGAGAGATGTTATTATATCCCGGCTTGCAAATCCAACGCTATATCATTGGCAGGATGCCGATATTGACCTGCCGCCGATCAGTGCGAAAATCAGTGCTGTGCCGCCTGTGCAGCTTGTTTATTCAAAAAATACAGAAATGAATGACAGCACTATCTTAGGCATAGAGAGCGTGGAGATTGATTCCGATGATAACACTTTATTCGCCTTTTCTTTTGACGGCGGTATTACATGGAAAGCATATACAGACGGCAGATGGATGACATTATCGGAAGAAACAAGCGGTATGAATCGTGAATCGGTAAAAGCTGTCGGCACGGATGCATGGAATGAGGCAGCTGCGAACAGGCAGTATAAAATACGATTTGCATTAAGAGAAAGCGGTTTTGTAAACCGTATCACAGTACATTATCTGAATTGAGAGGTGATTACCATTGAAAGGAATAACTGAAATAGAATTGACTGATGTCAGGACAGGAGCAAAAGAAAAATATAAGGAAACAAACCTTGTCACCAATGCAATGGCTGACTTTTTCAGCCATAACATCAACGGTATGCTGTTTACCATTGAGGGCAACACAAACGATCTCAACGGAAATATGCTGCCGCTTTGCAGAAACGCTATCGGCGGCATTTTGCTTTTCTCCGATACCATAGAAGAAGATGCGAACAAATACTACGCACCATCAGCTAACCCCTGTGTCGGGTATGCCTCCAATGATGTCAACGCAACGACAAATATTATGCGCGGCAGTATGAACCTGACTGAAACCAAAAAACTGGATAACGGCTACCGTTTTGTCTGGGACTTCACAACCTCGCAGGCAAACGGCACTATATCTTGTATAGCTTTAACTCATAAATGGGCAGGCATAGGATATATGGGTGACGGCTACAACGGCACAGGCAGTATCTGGGTGATGCGTTCACGTAACGCCAACAGCAGTGGTGAAGCAAGAACAGCTTACATAAATGCTGTAGAAATAAATCCGGAAGAAAACTATTTCTGGACTATCGGTATCAACACGAGCAACGAACTTATTATTCAAAAGGTGCGTATGAGCTTTACAGCTGTGGGATTGAATGACACTATGCTCGGAACAAATCACCATGTACTTTTTGAAATAAAGCTCAACCCCACAATGTTTGTCATGTCCAATCCGAGCAGCAATGAAGGTGCTTATGATTTCTTTGACGGTAAAGATGGCTATTGGTACGGCTTCTGGGCGGGAAGTAATAAAAGCGGCAATGCAAGCATGATAAAGATAAAAATTAACAAATCTGACTTTTCATTCACCGAGGAGCGTATGACGCTTAACAGTGTAACTTGTCAGGCAGTGGGTTATCACGGCGACTATAACGGTAATCCGCAGAGGAATGTCCAGAGTGTCCTGATGAACGGCTATCTGTATATGGTGTCCTACGATAAGACGAAGGTTTATAAGATCAACATTGAAAACGCAGCCGATATCAAGGAAATACCCCTCGGCTCTGCATCGGCATACAGCAGTAATGATGACTATTATCGCAGCGGGTCTATGTGGCTTGCAAACCTCGGTGACTGGGTAGTAGGTTCTGACTTCCGCATAAACACAGAGGACAAGGTTTTCAGAAAAGCAAACAGCGCACCGTGGACATATACGAGTACGCCACTATTCCAGTATGGTCCCTACCTTTTCAGCTTTGGCGGATACTATGCAAACTCTACCCGACAGAATCTGTTTTTGTGGACACCATATCTTGCAACAATAAACAATCTTGAAACCTCTGTTATAAAAACGGCAGACAAGACAATGAAAATAACATATACAATTCAGGAAGAATAACTACGGAATCAGGCGGCAGTCATCTGTCGCTTTTTTCATACAATTTTTATTTGAAGGAGCGTGATGCTTATGAAAGAATTCTGGTACACTATTCAGCTTATCTTCACTGTATTGGGCGGTTGGCTGGGATATTTTCTCGGTGGCTGTGACGGTCTGCTTATTGCACTTGTCGCTTTTGCTGCCATAGATTATATCACCGGCTTGATGTGCGCCATCAGTGACAAGAGGCTGAACAGTAAGATCGGATTCAAGGGTATTTGCCGAAAAGTGCTGATATTCACACTCGTTGGTGTAGCGAACATCATCGACGTGCAGGTCATCGGCACAGGCAGCGTACTCAGGACGGCGGTGATATTCTTCTATCTTTCAAACGAGGGTGTATCACTATTGGAAAACGCAGCTCATCTGGGATTACCGATACCGAAAAAGCTCAAGGAAATCTTAGTACAGCTGCACGACAGAGATAACAAGGAGGGCAAATAATATGATCAAAGGAATTGATGTATCAACATGGCAGGGCAATATTGACTTCGGAAAGGTAAAGGCAAGCGGTATTAATTTTGTCATTATCCGTGCCGGTTACGGCAGAGAAACAAGTCAGAAGGACAACTGTTTCGAGCAGAATTACAATGCAGCAAAAGCTGCCGGGCTTGATGTGGGTGCCTATTGGTATTCGTATGCAGACAGTGCCGAAGATGCTGTCAGAGAAGCAAAGGCTTGTATGGAAATCATCAAGGGAAAGAAATTCGAGTATCCGATTTACTTTGACCTTGAAGAGCAGAGTCAGTTTGCGAAGGGTAAAAACTTCTGCGACAGTGTGATAAAGTCTTTCTGTGGCGAACTCGAAAAGCACGGCTACCTTGCAGGTCTTTACTGTTCTACATACTACCTGAACAATTATGTTTCAAACAGCGTAGCAGGAAAGTATGCGCTGTGGGTAGCACAGTATAACTACCGCTGCACATACACAGCAAACAAGTATGGCATCTGGCAGTATTCCGATGAGGGCAGAATCAACGGCATCAGCGGAAATGTGGATATGGATTACTGTTATACCGATTATCCGAATATCGTCAAGAACGGCGGATATAACGGGTATAAGAAAACTGCAAAGAAAACTACTTCCACTGCAACTACCATAAAGAAGAAAACGGTTGATGAACTTGCAAAAGAAGTCATTGCCGGAAAGTGGTCAGCCGGAGATGAACGCAAGCATAAGCTGACTGCGGCAGGTTATGATTACAATGCTGTGCAGAAAAAGGTCAATGAGCTTATGGCAAAGCCGACACTCAAATCTGTGGACGAGATTGCAAAAGAGGTCATTCAGGGTAAGTGGGGTAACGGTGACGAACGCAAGCAAAAGCTCACCTCAGCCGGATATGATTACGGCAAGGTGCAGACAAAAGTCAATGAACTGATGAAAAATCAGTAATACGGATAAGGCAGACACTCATCTCGCTTGGTGGGTGTCTGCCGAATATTTTTAACGGAGGTATGATTTATGAACGAGGTCAAGAAATACGATAAGGATGTTTCAATCAGCGAAAAATATCTTCTCAGCATCAAAGAAGCCGGGACATATTTCAATATCGGCACAAAGAAAATGCGCCGTCTTGCCGAGGATAATCTTGGAGGTTTTTCTGTATTCTGCGGAAACCGATATCTCATAATAAGGACAAAATTTGAGGAATTTATCTGCAAAACTTCTACGATATAGTTTTATTTTGTTTGCTGTAAGTAGTTGATATTTTCTGCCTTTTGAGGGATATATAGACTACGCCGGACGGCAGAAAGTGAGGTAAAAACCGATGAAGAGAGCGACACCTGAAAGCAAGGATATTTTAAATCCGACAGAAACGATCGAATATTTCGGACTGAGCAGAAGGAAGTTTTACAGCCTGCTGAGTGAGAAAAAGAAACACAGCTTTATCGTTCTTTACGGCAGCAGAAAGCTGATTATTAAAGCTGCCTTTGAAAAGTATCTGAAAGCTCACCCGGAACTGAGGAGGTGCAGGTAATGGGTATCAGAGGGAATTTGAGAAGGGACTCAAAACGCAGGGTTCTCCGTGCAGGGGAATCCATCAGGG
>CACWVH010000082.1 GCA_902764235.1 uncultured Ruminococcus sp. | reverse complement strand
ATTATTAGAATGTTTAAATGTATATGCAAGATCAACAGAGGATGTGCTCACAGTAATATTCTGAGGAGGTCTGTAACCTGTTTTCCAGAATGAATCATTATAAGCATATTCTGTCAAAGTTCCGTCAGCGGCTCTTACAAAATACCTCACCGGAACGGTCACGCTTGCGCTTTTCCATTTTGCATACAGTGTCTGCTCTTTTGTTTCCGGGGGAACGAATATCTGCGTACCCGAAACAGGACCGGCACCGAATTCCGGATCGCCGTTTGCTGTTCTTGCCCAGCCTGCAAAAAGATAATTGCTTCTTGTAGGCACAGGTAATGTATTTGTATCGCTAAGATAATTAAAATAAAATGTATCATTCTGCAATGCATTTCCGCCGTTAGGCTGAAGCGTCAGCTTCCATGCATTTCTCTGTGTAAAAGTAACCTTAACGCCCGAATTTTCGGGGTCAGATACTCTCCTGAGAGTTGCCTGTGATTTAAGAGTAAAGGTCTGGGCATTTGTAAATTCAACGCCCTCATCGCTTATATCAGGGCTGACGGCTGTTGTCTGAACCTTCAGCACCTTGCCGTCGCCAAGCTGTCCGGCTGCACCGCTGATATTGAACTTTTCAGCTCCGAGTCCCTGAGCCTTCGGCAGAACGAGCTTGAGCGTCTTTCCTGCCTCTACCTTTATCTTATCGTCAGTATATCGTTCACGCTTGTAAATGCCCTCAACCACATTGATAACGCTCATTGTAGTTGAATCAAGACCGCTGAGCGAAAATTCAAGATCACTGTCTGTCTGATTTTCAAAGGTCAGATACAGAAGCGGCTCCCACATTGCGTAAAGCACATTTGTATTTTCTTCATAATAATCCATACCGACAACGCCGTCTGCCGCAAATGACGGTATGAAGTTTTTAAGCTCCGGATCGCTTATCTTGTCCCAGCCGAGAAGCAGGAAGCCTGTTTCCGACCGGAACACGGTACGTCCTTCGTTATAAAAAGCACTGGAAAATGCGTCACCGTATTTTATCAGACGCACATCAAAGTTGTTTTCCTCACCCACAAAGGCGACGCCCTTGTTGAGTGTTCCGGCAGGAAGACTGAATCCGCTGCCGTCATTATATGCGGATATTGTTCCGATATATCTGTTGTCGCTGTAATCAGCGCCATCAACCACAAAGCCTCCGCCGTGCTCCTGACTGTTTCCGTCAAGGAAAAGGCTTACGGTGTCAGGAAGATGCATAGACTGATCCTTTGCCTTATATTCAGCTTTCAAGGTGATAACATAGATACTGTCCGCATATCTGGAATCCACCATAAATGAATCGCCCGGGGAATACAGTGAGCCGATCGGCTGATTTCCGATATACGGGCGCCAGCCTTCAAATTCCCACTGCTGATCGGGTGCAGCTGCAGAGCTGTAATCCTCCGGTGCAGGATGCACCGAGATCTGCGCCTTGTCGCTGTAGCCGATCTTTCTTCCCGGAGGACTGGGGTCATATTCCTCATAAATAACAGGATCGTTCACGTTTTGTGCCAGATTTCCTGTGACAGTATAGCTCTGACCGTCAGTGCCTTCCGCAGTATTTGTGGCATCATAGTAAATAAAATATGATTCAGAACGGCGCCACATTGCCCTGATCTTTACATTTTCCGTAACAGGTGCGCCGAACTGGTACGGTACATGAGTTATACCGTCGGTTTCGGAATTCACAATATACCAGCCCTTGAGTGAAAAAGCGTCGAACTGCTGCTGATATACAGTTGTTGTGTCAATATCCCAGTCCTTATATTGTGAAAATTCATTCTGAGTTATATATTTCGCACGCCTGTATCTTGCGGGACTTTGTGCTGCAAGCTCGCTGTCATACTCCGTGCTGCTTCTGTCATACCTGGGATCATAAGCCTCATATGCATAATAATACTTTGTACCCTCATAATCAGGAGAGGCTTCAATATAGTTGTTTGAAATATTATATCTGCTGATGGAATCCCCATGCTCTACCCAGAACCATGTTGACATACCGTCAAGCAGCTCACCGCCGCAGGGATCAACCTCAACAAGATACCATTTTAATTCCCATTTAGCATAAAGCTTGAGATCATGTGCAGGCATATGTTTGCCTGAGAAATCATAAGGCTCACCGGTACGTGCCTCATTGTCATACCAGCCCTTGAAGATCATATCCTTGTTTCCGATAGTTCTTTCCGTTACGCCAACAACATAACCGGGCAGAGCCTTGTCGGATATATCCTGCTCGTAATAGATATCCGATACATTTTCAACCAGACCGTCATAACCCAGATCATAGGTTATCGTATATTTATTACGAAGATAGTAGAAATATAAGGTCTGATAAGTATTGCCGTCCTGCTCCCTGTATGCAGACACACCTTCAACCGGTGTTCCGCTTCCGGAGTAATAATATGCATTGATAGTCGGACTTTTCGGCTTATTGCTTTCATATACAGCATCAGGGTCGCTGCCCTTTGATTCTGCGTCATTTTTGATGCTTGTTGCATTTGCCTGCGTCATCGCATTCAGACGAAAGCCTGTAATATGCGGATAGTCCTCCGTATCTGTTCTAAGACCGCCTGAATTGAATTCAAACGGATGATCTACATAGAAAATGTAATCGTCAGCATTTTCAGAGCCTCCGATCGGCTCAACCATAAAAACATTATTGTATTTATAACCGCTTTTGGTAAACTGATAATAAGTATAACCATTAAGCATCATCGTTGAGATACCGGATACCATATTACTGCTCGATGATGTACTCATATACCACATGGTACTGTAAACACCCTCAGTACCGCTTCTTATGCCCGGCCAGAGCTGATGAACATCTGCGCCGTACTTTGCAGTTATGGTAAGATCATTTATCCTGTAGGCTGTACTTGTGCTCTGTCTGTTATGAAAATAGACGCTGTAAACATTTCTGTTATAATAAACATTTACTACCGTTTCGCCATCATTAGAGATCGTTTCCTGCTTCAGGATATATTTATTGTCAGTTTCTCCCGGATAATTAGTCAGATTGCTTCCGTATCTGTGAAAACCGGCAGCCTTTTCACCATCAGGAATGGTAAGTCCTGAAATATTAGGTGTCGCAGGTGCCTGAGCATTGGTAACATTAGTCTGTGATCCTGCTGTCTGTCCGGTTATAGTTTCAGCCTTGACAAACGAATACCCGTCATCATCAGGATTCTGGAACCAGTAAACTATTCTGTAGGATGAGCTGTTTGAAGCGGTCCAGTGAGCATAAAGTGTTGCATCGCTGCTGAGTGTAAGCTGTCCGCCCGACACTTTCACACCGTTTGTATCTATACCGTTTTGCAGCACACCTGATGAATCCGCCACCATTGTGCCGCCCTGTGCAGCTGTATACCATCCGTCAAAATAATAGCCCTTCATATTTGTTACAGGCAGTGATGCCACAATCGTATTTGACATGACAAATTTCGACTGTATATAAAGTGCGCCGCTGCCCTGTGCATTCGTGTCAAAATTCAGCCAGTGTGCTATCTTGTACTCAGGATAGAGATCAAGAGATGTCGCACTGTTGACATCATACTCCTCTCCGTCTTCTGTAATAGTTACCTCCTGAAATATGCCGGATGTGACACGGATAGTTTTACCTGTGATAGGATTACCGCTTGTATCATACAGCGGTTCCTCATGCTTTATGCCGTTGTTGTCGTAGTAGCTCCAGCCGTAGAAGTATTCCTGATTCGATCTCTGCAGCGGTGCAGAGGCGTCGCTTATCACAACATCAGCCCATGCATTAGCGCTGTTTGAATTAAGAGCCGCTACCTTTTTCTGTGCAAAACGGATTGCATTAGGATATCCGAGAGCGTCCTCATGGAACACGATGAATCTTGAATTCTGATACAATGCTGCAAGATAAACATCCGTACCATCCTGCGCATCTGTAACAGTCACAGGCTGACTAAAATCCATTCGGGAATCATTGCCCGGCCATGTATAGGTCACCTCAGAATCGTTCTTGCTGACCAAATTTACCCTGTACCAGCCGTAAAAACGGTATTTGATCGTACCGTTATTATCATATATCGGCGGAGGTGTCGGCGGCTCAGACATTTTTTCATTATTTTTCACAATTTCTCTGCTGACTATATTTCCTGATTTGTTTATGAAAGTATAGTACTCTGAGGTAAATTCACCCGCTGTCTCCGATTCATCACCCTTGCCAAGAAAATGGTAGGTTACCCTCGGAGCTTTCACCTGTTCATCCTCATGTTCCTTAATAACATAAGTTGAAAAGCATTCAGCGCTGAAGCTTACGCCATCGGATAAGGCAGAAACATTTTCGATCCGTTCCTCCCTGCCGTTATCCGGCACATGGTATACCTCTAACTTTGCGCCGTTTCTGATCGCCTCTTTAAGCTCTGAGGTTTCAATGCTGACCTCAACAGCGCTGAACCAAAAGTGCATATTATTGTATTTTTAAAAATCCATCTGACCATGAAGAGCTATTAAAAGCCTCAGCCTGTCCGTATAAAAATGAATAATATGAGTTACGATATTATACTATAAGTATATTTTCAAGATTTATTACAAATAAACAGCATTAAAAATCCGCCGTCTGACTGAACGAAAGACGGCGGAAAAACCAACAATATAATTATTTATTCATAAGCTCAGCGATCTTCTTTTCAAGACCTGCTGCATCAAGACCGAATTCACTGAGAAGTCCGACAGCCGGACCGCTGTGACCGAACACATCCTCAACACCGATACGGTATACCGGGACGGGGCAATTTTCAGCAGTAACAGCTGCAACTGCCTCACCGAGACCGCCGATGATATTGTGCTCTTCAACAGTAATGATCTTACCTGTTTCCTTAGCAGCCTTGATAATGATATCCTTGTCGATAGGCTTGATAGTATGCATATTGATAAGACGGGCATTGATACCCTTTTCCTTCAAAGCTCTTACAGCCTTGAGAGCCTCATATACAACAAGACCTGTTGCAATGACAGTAACATCATTGCCCTCCTCAAGAGTAATACCCTTGCCGATCTCGAAGCTGTAATTATCAGGATCATTGAAGCTGTCGATAGCAAGTCTGCCGAGTCTGATATAAACAGGACCGTTATATTCATAAGCAGCCTTTGTAGCAGCCATCATTTCATAATGGTCAGCCGGATTGAGGATCACCATGCCCGGAATAGTTCTCATAAGGGCAAGATCCTCGCAGCACTGGTGTGTTGCACCGTCCTCACCGACAGAGATACCTGCGTGAGAGCCTGCGATCTTGACATTCAGATGAGGATAACCAACAGAATTTCTTACCTGCTCATAAGCCCTGCCTGTTGCGAACATTGCGAATGAAGCCGCAAACGGCACCTTGCCTGCTGCAGCAAGACCTGCTGCAACGCCGATCATATTTCCCTCTGCGATACCGCAGTCGAAGAAACGATCCGGATAAGCCTTTTTGAAGATCTCAGTCTTTGTGGCAGCCGCAAGGTCTGCATCAAGGACTACTATATCGTCATGCTTTTCAGCAAGCTCACAAAGAGCCATACCGAAGCTTTCTCTTGTAGCTATTTTCTTACTTTCTGCCATTATCTTATGCCTCCAATGCTTTAAGCTGTTCCCTGAGTTCATCCATAGCGATCTGATACTGCTCGGCATTCGGAGCCTTTCCGTGCCAGCCGACCTGATTTTCCATGAAGGAAACTCCCTTGCCCTTGACTGTATTAGCGATAATTACAGTAGGCTTGTCCTTTATTTCCTTAGCCTTATTCACAGCATCTGCGATCTGCTCAAAATCATGTCCGTCAATCGTAATGACCTCAAAGCCGAAGGAAGCAAACTTCTTATCAAGCTCTGAAAGTCCGGCAACATCAGCGACAGTACCATCGATCTGAAGACCGTTGAAATCAACGAATACGGTAAGGTTATCAAGCTTATTGTGGCTTGCGAACATAGCAGCCTCCCAGACCTGACCCTCTTCACATTCGCCGTCGCCGAGCATAGCGAACACACGGTAATCCTTACCGCTGAGCTTACCTGCAAGAGCCATACCGCAGGCAGCTGAAATACCCTGACCGAGTGAACCGGAGCTCATGTCGATACCGGGAGTATTTTTCATATCAGGGTGACCCTGAAGCATAGCGCCGATATGACGAAGAACCTTGATCTCATCAGTCGGGAAAAAGCCCTTCAGTGCGAGCACGGCATAAAGAGCCGGGCAGCAGTGACCCTTTGAAAGCACAAAGCGGTCTCTGTCGGGATTTTTCGAATCCTTGGGATCAACCTTCATTTCCTTGAAATAAAGGTAGGTCATTATATCGGCAGCGGAAAGTGATCCGCCCGGATGACCCGACTTTGCGTTAAAAACGCCTTCCACAGTCCACAATCTTACATTACAGGCTGTTTTTTTCAGTTCTAAGATTTCTGACTTATCCATTCTGTTTCTTTCCTCCGATTCTTACGGTCACAAAACCGTTTTATACACGCCTATATTATAACACACCTCAACCACATAATCAACCCAGCGTGACGCTAGACCCTTGATTCACGGCTTAGTCAGGCTGAAAAAGTTTTACTCGGGCACCGCCATGCCTTTTCAGCCTGAACTGCATCAGAATTATTTCTTTGCACACACTTTCGGATATAGCATAACAGAAGAACACAGACCGTGATTCATAAAAGTATGCGCATGAAGAAAGCTTATTAAGACTGAATTGACACCGGCGGCACGCCGGCATTATTCATCATCATCAATATTTGTAGGTTCATCAAGGGTATCTACAAGATCCTTCTGAACAAAATCCCTTGTCTGAGTCTTTACAGGAGCGGCGTGCTTTGCACCGAACGCAGTACGCTTAGGCTTACCCGGTGCCTTTTCATCCTCACGAAGCTCTTCTTCAAGACCCATCGGTTTTTCCTGAGCATCTGTCTGCACTGTCGCTGCTTCCTGTTCCTTTTCCTTCTTTGACGCCCTGACATTGACAGCAATAACAATAACGATTATAGCTGCCCCTGCAAGAACAAGCGGTATTCCGAAGGCAAGGTAGATCCATGTGTCATTGTATTCAGACTTTTCCTTGAGAGAGCTGAATTCATCTGTGCCGCCCTTTGAGCTTTCTGTTGCAGCGACCTTTTGTGAAGTCTGAGATTTCTGGCTTACAGACGATTCCGCCTTTGAAGTCAGGTTATTCTGTATATTCTCCCAGTCCTTTGACGTCAGCTCTTTTGTGTCGATCGATACCTGATCGGGATCAAATGAAGATTCATCCTCTTCTTCCTCCGAAGCTTCCTCTGTCTGCTCTTCATCCCCGGTATACGTCTGTTCGTCATAATAATATTCATCGCCGTCATTCTGATATTCGTTGAAATAATCGCCGGTATCATCATAAGCTGTATCGTTGCTGCCGGGTTCAGGCGGAACATATACCGTATCAGAATCCACCTGTTCAGGAATATATTCCACAGGCTGATCCTCTTCACTATAATTATCCGTATAATTATCCTGATCGTAATAATCATAGTTATTATATTCATCTGCGGCAGCAATACCTGAAAATGCTCCGGCAGCAAGCGCAGAGCAAACTGCCAGCACTGCCGAAAGCCTGAGTATACTTTTCGGTTTCATATAAAAAATAACGCATCCTTCCGGAATCAATAATAATCTGCCTGCCGGGGTCCTCAGCATAACACCCCAGACCCTTTTGCAATATATCTCACAGGGATTTTTTCCTGAAAAACAACGCTCCCCGGGAAAGCTCCCTGATATCACTCATTACATAATATCATAAATCGACACAAATTTACAATACAATATTAATATTTTTTTGTTTTTACAAATTCACAGTTATATGATAAGAATTAATGTTTAATTCAACCAAAGCTCAAGGTATCAGATCGCCAAGAAACAGCTCAAAGCAAAGCCCGTCCTGTTCCGGGACATTCAGTTCATCAGACGCAGTGATAGCCTTCGACACAAAATCCGCTGCTCTTCTCACCGATTCAGCAAACGGCACTCCGCGCACAGTATCAGCTGCAATGACAGAGGCAAAAACATCTCCCGTTCCTGCCCTGCGTGAGCCTGACATAGGCTTTTCTATCAGCCGGAAGCTGCCGTCACTCTCATAAATGAAATTACATATATTATTTCCCCGTGTTATCCCTGTTATTACGATATTTTTGCTTCCGAGCGCTGAAAGCCTTTCTGCAAGCTCTGTCAGCGCACCGATATCCGCAAGCTTTTCGCTGTAGGGTGTACCGGTAAGGATACAGGCCTCCGTAAGGTTAGGAGTTATTATATCGGAATGTCTGATAAGCCTTGACAGGCTTTTGCAAAGACCCGGAGTAAGAGTTGCGTAGGTTCTTCCGTCGTCGCCCATAACCGGATCTACAATGACCTTGGTATTATCCGAGCAAAAGCGCCTGATAAAATCAGCAACTATATCCACCTGACGTTCCGAGCCGAGAAAGCCGGTATATATACCGTCAAATTCCAGTCCGAGCTTTTCCCATTTTGAATAGTAATATTTCATTTTATCCGTATAATCATCAAAAAAATAGTCTTCATAGCCGGTATGATTAGAAAAAACAGCAGTCGGCAGAGCACAGCACTGTATTCCCTCTGCCGAAATCACCGGCAGCGACACTGTCAGCGAGCATCTGCCGAAGCCTGAGAAATCATTTATCACCGCTATTCTTTTTTGTCTTTTCTGCTCCAATAATATCACCGCTTCAGGATCAGTATCCGTTTTTTTAAGCTCAGGATAAAAGGCACAGAAGGCAGTATTATAAAAGCTGTTTCAGCTCATCAATATCCTTCTGTATTTCATCCAGCTTGCCTCTTATTTTTTCCTTGTCTAAAAAGTTATTGTCAGTTCTTTCCACAAGATAATCTATCGTCACCCCGAAAAAATCAGCAAGCTTTATCAGCGCATAGCTGTCGGGATTAGTTTTACCTGTTTCATAGTTTGACAGAGTTTTCTGATCGAGACCGGTCGCTCTTGCAACATCTGACTGTCTCAGATCCCTGTCCTCACGAAGATGTCTCAGTCTCTGCATAATTATCTCCTTATCAGATACAAAATCAGCTAATCGTAAAAGTTATTAATCCCTTGTTTATGCGGATAATCAGCTTTGTAATTTACATTTTTTCTCCGCCACCATCCGTCATTTTCTCCGCCGACGGTGCAGAAAATGACTACTTAGTGTCTGCTCAATGATCAAGCAATATAAAACCGTTTATCATCCAAACCTAACAACAGGATAATCGGATAAAAAATTGCAAACAAAATAGCTCT
>CACWVH010000081.1 GCA_902764235.1 uncultured Ruminococcus sp. | reverse complement strand
AAATCAAAGCCGCGGGAATAAAGGCTGAAGTTCTGACCCCAGAGCGAAACGTAGTGAAGCGATAGCGCGTCGCGACACCGGCGGCACGCCGGCAAGATGTCGGAAAAATGGCAAGCAAGACAGGTGCTGAGCCGTCAGGCGTGATTTATTCAGTGATTCCTAAATTCACTTATGTTTTATTACTTCTATACCGGATCAGAGCATGAACAGAATGAATTATATGAAAGGGATTATTATTTATTATTCTGAATTAAAACTCAGAATATAAACTGTGCCTTTTCTTGACAAAGCCTTGATGTTGATGTATACTTGAAACATTGGATTAGATCATGAAATATTATCTGTAAAACACTTTATAACTTTAATGGGGGAAGATAAATTGAAGGATATAATTATAGCAGTTGCCGGAACAGGATACGTTGGTCTTTCAATTGCAACCTTATTATCACAAAATAATAAGGTATATGCGGTTGATATTATTCCGGAAAAGGTCGAAATGATAAATCAGAAAAAATCTCCTATTCAGGACGAATATATTCAGAAATATCTGTCAGAAAAAAAACTTGACCTGACAGCTACTACGGATGGAAAAGAAGCATATAAAAAAGCTGATTTCGTCGTGATCGCAGCACCCACGAACTATGATTCAACAACGCAGCATTTTGACACTTCTGCTGTTGAAAGTGTTATTGATCTTGTAATGGAAGTAAATCCTGAAGCAATAATGGTTATCAAATCTACAATTCCTGTCGGATTTACAGAAAGCATCCGTAAGAAAACCGGATCAGATAAAATAATCTTCAGTCCTGAATTCTTGAGAGAATCCAAGGCTCTGTATGATAACCTTTATCCGAGCCGTATAATTGTTGGAACCGATCTTGATAGTCCGGAACTGACTGAAGCAGCACATACCTTCGCAAAGCTGCTTCAGGAAGGAGCAATAAAAGAAAATATTGATACTCTTTACATGGGGTTTACAGAAGCAGAGGCTGTAAAGCTTTTTGCAAATACATATCTTGCACTCAGAGTCAGCTATTTTAATGAACTTGACACATATGCTGAAATGAAGGGGCTTGATACTAAACAAATAATAGATGGTGTATGTCTTGACCCAAGAATAGGTTCACATTACAATAATCCGAGCTTTGGATACGGCGGTTACTGTCTGCCAAAGGATACTAAGCAGCTTCTTGCTAATTACAGCGATGTTCCTCAGAACCTGATCGGTGCTATTGTGGAAAGTAACCGTACAAGAAAAACCTTTATCGGAGACAGAGTATTGCGTATAGCAGGATACTACGATTACTTTAACCGCGGAGATTTTGACGCCAACATGGAAAAAGAATGTGTGATCGGTGTATATAGGCTTACAATGAAATCTAATTCAGATAATTTCCGTCAATCATCAATTCAAGGAGTAATGAAAAGAATAAAAGCAAAGGGTGCAGAGGTTATAGTATACGAACCGACCCTTGAGAATAATTCTACTTTCTTTGGAAGCAAGGTTGTCAACGATCTTGAAGAATTCAAAAAGAGATCATCCGCAATTATAGCGAACAGATATGATAGCTGTCTTGACGATGTGAAAGACAAGGTTTATACAAGAGATTTGTTCAGAAGAGATTAATACAGGCTTGTGTCCTGCCGCTTCGTTTTTCACGGAGCGGCAGAATTATATATAAAATTTTTATATTTGATGAAAATAATCCTTTAACAGAAAGAATAACAAAAATTAATAATTCAGAAAACAGGCATAAAAACAAAGCCTGAACAGGAGGTAAAAATGAAAGTTTTAGAAAATGAATCCCTGAAAAAATACACGACCTTCCGGATGGGCGGAAATGCTAAAAAGATGTATTTCCCGGAAAATATTGAAGAATTGACCTCACTTGTAAATAATAACAGTAATATTTTGAAATATATTATCGGCGGAGGTTCTAATCTTATAATTAACGATAAAAAGGATTTTGAAGAGGTACTTTGTCTCAGAGAATTTAATACTGCAATCGAAAACAAAGGGGAAGGACATTTCTACATCGGAGCTTCAGTCAGACTTCAAAAAGCAATAAAGACTGTTAATTCCGCTGGATACGGTGGTATGGAATTCCTTTTTTCTGTTCCGGGATTGATAGGGGGAGCTTTGTATATGAATGCAGGAACAGGAAGAAAAACACATAAGTATATTTCTGACTTTGTAGTTTCAGTTGATGTACTAAAAGACGGAAAAATCTGTAATATCTCAAAAGATGAATGCAAATATGATTACAGAAAATCCATATTTCAGGATGATACGGGCTGTGTTATTCTTGGCGCAGAATTTTTATTTCCGGAAATAACTGCCGAACAAGCAAAAAAAGGTATAGACGACAGAATTGCTTTGTGCAAAAAAACACAGGACATGACTTATCCTAATTTCGGAACAGTGTTTTGTGTATCGAATACAAAGATAATGGATGTGGTAAGGAAATTTCACTTTGGCTATAAAAACGGCTGTACTTACTCTCCGAAAAGAAAAAACTGGATGCTTAACAGGGAAAACGGTACATTTGATCAGGCAATAAAGCTATTGAATAAGGTTAAAAAAATGCATAAGTTTTTTAAAAAGGAATGTAAATGTGAAGTCAGGATCTGGGAATAAGAATTAATAATATTATTATTGCCAATTATATTTTACACACTCTATTATTGCATATTTTCCGCTTTGATTCAGAACTAATAGTACAAAAACAATATTCTGGACTTCTCAATACTTGGACAGATTAATAATAGGTTTTGAATTTTAATTCTCATTCAGCTTAGTCTGACTAAGCCAAATCAAGAGTACGACAACCCAAGGACCTTTCCTTCGGGCGCATCATGTTGGCGATAGAGCAAAATTGACATTGCGCGATAGAGCAAAATTGACATATTAACTTGACAATATGTTAATAAAATCATATAATATAAGTTGTTAAAGTATATCTTGCGACTCAGTCGTAATAATTATTATTAAAGGCAGGTTTTTTAAATGATAAGTGATGCAGTCAGCTGTGGAACAAAATGTGCACCTCAGCGCTCTCTTCTCAGAGCACTTGGTATGACAGATGAAGAAATTGCAAAACCAATGATCGGTATTGTCAGCTCATATAATGAGATCGTTCCCGGTCATATGAATATAGATAAAATTGTCAACGCTGTAAAACAAGGCGTTGCAATGGCAGGCGGTAATCCTGTTGTATTTCCTGCAATAGCAGTCTGTGACGGAATTGCAATGGGTCATAAGGGAATGAAATATTCTCTTGTCACACGTGATCTTATCGCTGATTCAACAGAAGCAATGGCGATCGCACATGCTTTTGACGCTCTTGTAATGGTTCCGAACTGTGATAAAAATGTTCCCGGACTCCTTATGGCTGCTGCAAGACTGAATATTCCAACTATATTTGTAAGCGGCGGTCCGATGCTTGCCGGAAGAGTAAAGGGTGAAAAAAGAAGTCTTTCCAGTATGTTTGAAGCAGTAGGCTCTTATAATTCGGGTAAGATCTCTGCTGAAGAGCTTGACGAATTTGAAAACAAGGTATGTCCGAGCTGCGGTTCCTGCTCCGGAATGTATACTGCTAACTCTATGAACTGTCTTACCGAAGTATTAGGTATGGCACTGAGGGGAAATGGTACTATCCCCGCTGTTTATTCAGAAAGAATCAGACTTGCAAAGCATGCAGGTATGAAAATAATGGAGCTGCTTGAGAAAAATATCTGTCCTCGTGATATAATGACGGAAGATGCTTTCAGAAATGCACTTACAATGGATATGGCTCTCGGATGCAGTACCAATAGTATGCTTCATCTTCCTGCAATCGCACATGAATGCGGAATTGATCTGAATCTTGACATAGCTAATGAGATCAGCTCAAAAACACCTAACCTCTGTCATCTTGCACCGGCTGGTCATACATATATGGAGGATCTTAACGAAGCCGGCGGTATTTATGCTGTTATGAATGAGATAAATAAGCTTGGACTTCTCAAAACAGACCTTATCACTTGTACAGGCAAAACAATTGCAGAAAACATCAGTGGAGTTCTCAATAAGAACCCTGAAATAATAAGAACTATAGATAATCCTTACAGTAAGACCGGCGGCATTGCTGTTCTCAGAGGAAATCTTGCACCGGATTCATGTGTAGTCAAACGCAGTGCAGTTGCACCTGAAATGCTGAAGCATTCCGGTCCGGCAAAGGTTTATGACTGTGAGGAGGATGCAATGGCAGCAATCAACGGAGGAGAGATCGTTGAGGGTGATGTTGTTGTGATCCGTTATGAAGGCCCGAAGGGCGGTCCCGGAATGAGAGAAATGCTCAATCCCACATCAGCTATTATGGGAATGGGACTTGGAAGTACAGTTGCTCTTATTACAGACGGAAGATTTTCCGGTGCGACCAGGGGTGCATCAATTGGTCATGTATCTCCCGAGGCTGCAGTCGGAGGTCCTATAGCACTTATCAGAAACGGCGATATAATTGATATTGATATTAACGCAAATACTATCAATGTCAGACTTTCAGATGAAGAGCTTAAAAAACGCAGATCCGAATGGGTACAGAGAAAGCCAAGCATTACAACCGGATATCTTGCTAGATATGCTTCGCTTGTTACATCAGGCAACAGAGGCGCTGTTCTTGAAGTACCTTCATGTAATACAGGCAAATAAAAACCTGAATATGTGCAGAGCGGAATGATCTGCTCTGCACAATGTTATTCTATAAAATGAATAAAATCATAAAACTTTAAATAGCAGGAGTATTACTATGCTTGAGATACCTGAAAAATTTGAATATCTGAGAGAGAAGATCGAAAAAGCTTAAGATCAACTATCGAGATCAAATATATTATCAAAGAAACAAAACCATGGGAAAGCAAGCTTGGCGGTTGTCCATATCTTTCAAGCTTAAAAGATTATCCTAAGGACGACCGGGGAATGCCTATGATGTTTCTGGCACAGATCAATTTTGAATAAATGCCGTCTCTTGAGGGATTTCCCGATAAAGGTATTCTTCAGTTCTATATCGTTAACTCGGAAGATTATGGTTACGATGAACCTTGCAGGATCATATATATAGAAAATTATGAAAAGAACAAAGATAGTCTTCTGCATGAAAATCCGTTTCAGAAGGAAATTGAAGAAAACCTTCCCTTTTCACATGAATGCAAAATACTGTTTGAATCTACAGTAATGGCAACAACAGATTACGAGGATACTTTTGAAGAAATTCTTGATGAAATTAACGATGAAGACGAAGATGAATTCTATGAGGCATTTGCATCAGGTGCTTCAAGAATCGGCGATTATCCTACATTTGTTCAGAACCCGGTCGAAGCATATGAATCAGGAGAAAAATCTGTTCTTTTACTACAGCTTGATGAAGATCCGATAGCTGATATAATGTTTGGCGACAGCGGTAATTGTCAGTTTTTTATCTCAATCGAAGATCTGAAAAACAAGAATTTTTCAGATGTTGTTTACGACTGGGCTTGCTGCTGAAGAATATAAGTTAATAATCAGATCCTGAATACGGAGGAATAATAATGCGTGAAGCGCAGTGGAAAGATTACGAATTGATAGATTGTTCAAACGGTGAAAGACTTGAGCGGTGGGGGGATATAATACTTATCCGACCAGATCCTCAGATAATATGGCATACAGAAAAAAGTAATCCCTTGTGGCGCAAAGCACATGCAAGGTATAAACGCAGTTCAAGCGGAGGGGGAGCATGGAAGTATAATTCAAAAGTACCTTCACGCTGGACTATTAATTATAATAACCTTACTTTCGGTATAAAACCAATGGGCTTTAAGCACACGGGCGTTTTCCCTGAACAAGCTGTCAACTGGGATTTTGTTTCGGAAAAAATAAGATCTGCAAACAGACCTATTAAGGTACTTAATATGTTTGCATACACCGGTGCAGCAACACTTGCCTGTCTTGAAGCCGGAGCGAGCGTATGTCATGTAGATGCCTCAAAGGGAATGGTACAATGGGCTAAAGAAAATGCTCAGCTCAGCGGCCTTTCTGATAAGCCGGTACGCTGGCTCGTTGACGACTGCGTTAAATTTGTACAGCGGGAGCATCGCCGAGGTAATAAATACGATGGTATTATTATGGATCCTCCGTCATACGGAAGAGGCCCTAACGGCGAAGTGTGGAAGCTTGAAGAACAGCTGTTTTCACTTGTAGAACTTTGTCTACCGATATTATCTGAAGATGCCCTGTTTTTTGTTTTGAATTCATATACAACGGGGCTTTCACCTTCAGTTATGGAATATCTTTTGAATGTAATGCTCAAGCCCGAGTTCGGCGGTAGGGTAGAAAGCTCAGAGATCGGACTCCATGTTACTCAAAGTGGTCTGACATTGCCCTGCGGCAGTACAGCAATATGGCAGAATTAAAAAAATTAAAACATTAATATGATTCCGGGAGTTACGAATGAAAGAATTTATAAAAATAGAAAATGTTTATTATAAATATTACGATAACTCAGATAATTTTGCTCTCAAAGGTATTGATCTTACAATAAATAAAGGCGAATTCATTGCAGTAGTAGGTCATAACGGATGCGGAAAATCAACACTTTCAAAGCTTTTGAATTCTATTTTTATTCCTACGACCGGAACTATAACAGTAGATGGTATTGATACTAAAAATGATGATAAGCTTTTTGAAATAAGAAAAAAGGTTGGACTTGTTTTGCAGAACCCGGATAATCAGATAGTTGCCGGAATCGTCGAAGAAGATGTGGCGTTTGGATGTGAAAATCTTGGATTCAGACCACAGGAAATTCGTGAACGGGTAGATTATGCTCTCAAAGCAGTTGATATGTACGATTACAGACTTCATTCTCCTGAGAAGCTTTCAGGCGGACAAAAACAGCGGGTAGCAATTGCTGGTATTATAGCTATGAAACCTGAATGTATTGTTCTTGATGAGCCAACAGCTATGCTCGATCCCAAGGGAAGGGATGAAGTTTTAAATACTATCAGAGAGTTAAATAAAAAGCTTGGAATTACAATTGTACTTATTACTCACTACATGGAAGAAACCATTTTAGCTGATAAAATTGTAATGATGAATGACGGAGCGATTATGCTCAGTGGTACACCAAAAGAATTCTTTTCTGATGTTGAGCTTTTGAAGAGATACAGACTGGATGTACCACAGGTGACGGAATTATGCTATAAATTGAAGGGCTGCGGATATGAGCTTCCCGATAGTGTTCTTGATGAACATGAATGTGTTGAAGCATTGTATAAGCTTCTTTCTAATTATAATGAACTTTTATAAATAGAGGCGGTGTTATTTTACATTGTCGATAATTAAAGCAGAAAATATTACTCTGATGTACGGAGCAGGTACTTCATTTGAAAAAACTGCACTGGATAATGTCAGCTTTGAAATTGAAAAAGGAGAATTTACCGGTATTATTGGTCATACAGGTTCTGGAAAATCTACTCTTGTTCAATTACTTAACGGACTCATGAAACCTGATAAGGGTTGTATTTATCTTGATGAGAAAAATATCTGGAAAAAACCAAAACAGATAAGAAATGTCAGATTCCGGGTAGGTCTTGTTTTTCAGTATCCTGAGCATCAGCTGTTTGAAGAAACCGTTTATAAAGATATCGCCTTTGGTCCCAAAAACATGGGATTAGAAGAAGATGAAATAGACAGAAGGGTACGGCAAGCTTCTGAATTCGCAGGATTGAAAGAAGATAAGCTTATGCTTTCACCCTTCGACCTTTCCGGAGGAGAAAAAAGACGGGCAGCAATTGCCGGTGTAATCGCAATGGATCCGGAGGTATTGATACTTGATGAACCAACAGCAGGACTTGATCCTCTTGGCAGAGATGCGCTTTTATCCGGTATTGAAGATTATCATAGATCAAGAAATAAAACCATTATACTTGTATCGCACAATATGGAGGATGTAGCAAGATATTGCGAAAAGGTTCTTGTGATGTCACATGGAAAAAAGATTCTCCATGACACAACAGAAAGTGTTTTTACCCGTTCTGATATACTTGAACAGAATGGACTCAGAGTACCTCAGATAATGAAAGTTATGTCAGAGCTGAAACAAAAAGGTATAAATGTTGATACAAGCATTATGACAGTTGATAAGGCATTTATAGAGATTATTAATTTGCTTTCTGATAAGTAAATAATGTCTTTTGTATATACTTGAATATCTCAGTCGATTGTAAAACGGCGAAAGGCCGTCTGCCCGCCTGCGGGCAGACACCTCGCCCAAACCCGAAAAGATTTGAAAAGCGGAGAAAAATATAAAACTGCAAATATAAAAATCCCGCATGAACAAATGATTTTCAACTTTTACAATCAGCTATTGAATATCTAAAAAGGAGAATCAAAGGTGGTCAGAGAAATAACACTTGGACAGTTTATTCCAGGCAACTCATTTATTCATAAGATGGACGCCAGGTCAAAAATCGTTTTGACTATTGCATATTTAGTGTTTATTTTTCTGTGTAAAAATTTTACATCTCTCCTGTTAATGGCATTGTTCTCAATACTTATTATTATCTCTACAAAGATCAGTTTTTTTAAATATCTGAAAAGTCTGAAGGCAATCATGGTTATTATTCTTATTACCGGATTAATGAATATTTTTTATGGTTCAGGAGAAGTATTGTGGCAATGGTGGATCATAAAAATAACCACAGGCGGTCTGATCAACGCTGCGTTTGTTATTATAAGAATATCCATGCTTATGATGATAAGCTCTGTGCTGACCTATACCACTTCTCCTACTGACCTTACAGACGGTCTGGAGCAGCTAATGAAGCCTCTTACAATCTTCCATATAAAGGTTCATGATATTGCTATGATGATGACAATTGCACTAAGGTTTATTCCTGTACTTCTTGAGGAAACAGATAAAATTATGAATGCACAAAAATCAAGAGGTGCTGATATGGAAAGCGGCAATCTTATACATCGAATAAAGTCGCTGATACCAGTTCTTATACCACTTTTTGTTTTATCCTTCAGACGTGCCGGAGATCTCGCCACAGCAATGGAATGCAGATGTTATAATGGCGGAATAAGGCGTACCAGAATGAAAGTACTGCATTTTACATATATCGATCTAGTTTCTCTGATATCGTGTGTATTTGTTTTTTCAGCTGTTATTGCATCAAATATTATTTTTTCAGCTGTTATTTAATTAACTCAAACTTCCCACACCGAAACACCCGAAAAAGCCGATAACCAAGCCGAAAACAGATAATCAATTATGCTGCATCACAAGAAAAAGCCAATGAT
>CACWVH010000080.1 GCA_902764235.1 uncultured Ruminococcus sp. | reverse complement strand
GCGGCAGGCGTGCTGCGCACGCCTGCCGCCTGGCTGAAATGAAAACCCGGAAGGTTTAAAAAAAGATTTAATTCAATTTCACGGATTCAGGAAATAATAAAGAATAGAGAATAAATAAGAAAGAGTCTGATGGGGCGTTTCTGTATTATTCTTTAAATAAACGAAGTGAGCGTTTTCGGGTGTTTTTAAGAAACTATAATCATCTGACATCAAAGTTCTGGTCAGAATAAATCAGAGCTGCGGGAATAAAAACAGAAGTTCCGAACCCAGAGCGGAACGTAGTGAAGCGAAAGTGCGTTAAAGCAGAAATGATGTCAGCAGTTCAGGCTCAAAAGGTCAGGCGGTGCCCGAGAAAAACTTTCTCAGGCTGACTAAGCCGTGAATCGCGACACCGGCGTCACGCCGGGCTTGACAAGGTGAAGTGAACGTGGTATTATTGGGGTGTTGATAATAACAGTGAAAGGAGAAACCGTTATGCTCAGGAAACAGTATGCACGATTTAGCGGATATTTTTATTTCGGTTCATGTGAGTTTTTTGCATGGGCTTTTTCGTCGTGCGCTCCCGACAAACGGTTATCTGCCGTAAGCTGATTTTATATTATCGCTTTTTCTTGACGGGATCCGCAGGGGTTCCGTTATTTTTTTGCTGCAAAGGCGCAGCTCATAATCTCATAACACAGGAGGAAAACTATTATGATTATTGTACTGAAGGACGGAATCAAAAAGGAACAGCTTATTCTTTTCAAGGCTTCGCTTGAGGAGCAGTATGACGTTACAGTGAATACCTGGCACGGAGTCGGTTCTACTGTGCTCGGACTTATCGGAGATACAACAGCTGTTGACGAGGACTGGGTAAGCGCACAGGAGATAGTTGAAAATGTAAAGCGTGTGCAGGAGCCGTATAAAAAAGCAAACCGCAAATTTCATCCCGACAACACTGTGATCGAGCTGCCCACAGGTCAGAAGATCGGGGACGGCAGTCTTTGCATCATGGCAGGTCCCTGCTCTGTTGAATCTGAGGAACAGATAAATTACGTTGCTTCAAGAGTAAAGGCAGCAGGCGCAGCTTTTCTCAGAGGAGGCGCCTTCAAGCCCAGAACATCACCGTATTCATTCCAGGGGCTGAAATCCGAAGGTCTCGATCTTCTCAAGGGTGCGAGAAAGGAAACAGGCCTTCCCATAGTTACAGAAATAATGAGCAGCGCACATATAGATATGTTCGAGAGCGTTGATATCATTCAGGTCGGCGCAAGGAATATGCAGAACTTCGAGCTTTTGAAGCAGCTTGGCAAGATCAACAAGCCCATACTTCTCAAAAGAGGTCTTGCAAATACGATCGAGGAATGGATAATGAGCGCAGAATATATCATGGCAGGCGGAAATGACAAGGTAATACTTTGCGAAAGAGGCATCCGCACATACGAAACTGCCACAAGAAACACACTTGATCTTTCAGCAGTTCCAATCGTGAAAAAGCTTTCTCATCTTCCTGTCATCGTTGACCCGAGCCATGCAACAGGAAAATCATGGCTTGTTGAGCAGATGTCCCTGGCAGCTGTGGCAGCAGGCGCAGACGGTCTTATGATAGAGGTACACAACGATCCGAAGCACGCTCTGTCTGACGGTGCACAGTCACTGACGCCCGATCAGTTTGATTCTGTTGCTAAAAAAGTATTTGCTCTCAAGGAAGCATATGACGGGATAATGAAAAATGACAACTGAGGAAAAGATTTTTTCAAGAAAAAGGCCTGACAGCGGCAGACTTGCAGAATATGGCTTTGAAAAGGCAGAGAACGGCTTTATATATTCGGAGAAATTCATGGACGGAACGTTTATGGCTCAGGTGCTTGTGGGGAAGGACGGCAGAGTTTCTGCAAGGGTATTTGATCTTGAGGCTGATGAGGAATATCGTGCGTTCCGTGATGAAAACAGGCTCGGAGAATTCGTCGGCAGGGTACGCTGTGAATTTGAGGGTATTCTCAGCAGGATAGCAGAGGGCTGTTTCACAGATCAGCCCTTTGCCTCTGACCAGGCAAACAGGATAGCAGAGCTGATTTTTGAGACCTACGGAGAAAAGCCTGATTTTCCTTTTGCATCAGCACCCTCATACGGCGCAGTAAGAAATCCTGACAACAGAAAATGGTATCTGCTGATAATGGATGTTACAAAGGACAAGCTGACAGGGAAAAAAGCAGACAGGGACAAAAGGGTCGATATAGCAAATATAAAGGCTGCACCGGGCGATATTGAGGAGCTTAAAAAGGAAGACGGGATATACAGCTGCTATCATATGAACAAGGGAAACTGGGTGTCAGTGATACTTGACGAAACAGTCACAGACGAAAGGCTGATGAAGCTGATCGGCATAAGCCGGGGTTTTACAATAAAAAAATGCCGTGTCAGAGGTGCAAAAAGCTCTGACAGCGGCAAGCCGAAGAAATGGATAGTCCCCTCAAATCCGAAATACTATGATATTGAGCCGGATATGTATATCGGCAATGAGATGCTGTGGAAGCAGGGCAGGGGTATACGCACCGGCGATATTATATACCTGTATTCGGGATCACCTGTGTCGGCGATCAGATGCAGGGCAGTTGTTACAGCTGTTGATATTCCGTACAGCTTCAGCGAAGGCGGTCTTGTAATCAGGTCTGTAATGAAAATGAAGATCGACAAGGTGTATGAACCGGATCACTGCACCTTTGCCATGGTGAAGGAATACGGTGTACTTGCTGTGAGATGTCCCCGATTCATGCCGGAGAAGCTGGAAAAAATAATAGATAGTGAATAAATAATAATATTTGCGTACCACTGCTTTACCGTTCAACCAAAAATAAACAGCGGAACGCAAATCTCAGAATCATCGAAACGAAGCCGCACACGCTCACACAGAACTTGCCGTCACCACGAAAGTAAGCGAGCACGCCGCAGGCAGCGCAGCGTGGGAAAGCGAGTGCAGTAAGCGAGCACGCCCACCGCAGGCGGTGGGCAGCGCAGCGGGGCAGGGTGGGGTTAAGGAGAGAAGATTTCAAAAGAGGAGAACCTTAAGGGGAGGGGCGTAGCCCATCACCTTATGGTTCTTCTCTTTTGCCGCGTCCGCATTCTGCGGACGCCCCCGGAAGAAACCAGCGGCACGTGAATTTCAGAATCAGCGGAAACGCTTGCCGCGTCCGCATTCTGCGGACGCCCCCGGAAGAAACCAGCGGCACGTGAATTTCAGAATCAGCGGAAACGCTTGCTGCGTCCGCATTCTGCGGACACCCCCGGAAGAAACCAGCGAATATCAAAAACATATGAGAAGGATAACAAACCAGCTGCCGGTGTGATCCGGAAAAAATATTGGCATATGATTTGCATGATAAATTCCTGCTTCTGCATGATAAATTCCTGCTTCGGTATTGAAAAAGCGGCGGATAATTGGTATAATATCAATGTATGTAATTTTGTCGGAATATGTCGGCTGATGAAGGAAGATGAAAAAATGAATAAGGCAAGAGAATCGGCAATGCTGCTCTCATCCTTGTCGGTTTACAGAGGAGTACTCAGCCGTACCGTCTTTGGTGCGTACTATGACCTGCTTACCGCATTGGATGAGCCTGTGCATGGCTTTCTTGAAAAATGGGGAAGCTTTGTGTCAGTTCTTTATACAAGGGGTTATTCGGAAAGCCTGGCTTATTGCCTGAGCAAGGCGGCATTCTATGATGAGAACGCTTTTTCCCTTGCGGCGGCTGCCGGAAAGGCTGATACACTCGGAGAACATATCGTTGAAGCAGTAAAAAGGGATATCAGAGCAATAAATTTTGCCGGAAAAGTTACGCCTGAGGATGTTATCTCGGGCTACAGATATAAAGACGAGCTTGGAGAAGCAGCCCGGCTCCTGCCGTCATGGGGAACAGGACAAAGCGTTGCGGAGCTTTCTGATGAGAACAGCGCCTTTGAACGTCTGAGCAGCTATTACAGGAAAAACGGCTGCGGAATGTATGCAAGATACAGAGCGTTCATCTGGCGTGACAGAAGGATTGAGCCGGTTGTATTTCCTGATGAAATACAGCTTTCCTCGCTTCGCCGCTATGAAGTACAGAGAGCACAGGTCATTGAGAATACCACAGCCTTTCTCAGCGGAGTCAGCTGCAATAATGTCCTGCTGTACGGCGACAGGGGAACAGGCAAATCCTCAACTGTCAAGGCTATACTTAACAGATATTATACAGAGGGTCTGAGAATGGTGGAAATGCCGAAGGACAGACTTTCGGAATTTCCGCTTCTTGTGGAAAGGATCGCTGATATACCGCTTAAATTTATTATATTCATTGATGATCTGTCCTTCGGTGACGAGGACAGAAGCTACGCTCAGCTGAAGGCTGTGCTTGAGGGAGGTCTTGCGGTACGTCCGGATAATACGCTTATTTATGCGACCTCGAATCGCCGCCATCTTATAAAGGAGAATTTCTCCGACAGAGAGGGCGACGATATGCACAGAAATGATACCATGCAGGAAACACTTTCTCTTTCCGACAGGTTCGGCTTGTCTGTCAATTTCTCGAAGCCTGACAAGCAGGCATATATTGATATCGTGCTCGGACTTGCGGATGAGCTTCATATAGATTACGACAGAGAGAAGCTTGTAAGCGAAGCAGAAACCTGGGCAATAAGCAGAGGCGGACGTTCGCCGAGATGTGCAAGGCAGTTCATAAGCTCTGTTCTTGTAAGGCTGAACAACTGAAACTGACAGATAAATTTTATCCGAACGGAATTATACGACCGGTTCAGCCGACCGTAAAATGGCAGACACTCTGTCAAAAGCTTTGAAATACGCATAAACAGATGATTTCTGACTTTTACGATCAGCTGTCAGACCAATCAATAAGGAGGAATATATAATGAAAAGGATATACAGAATTATTGCGGCGGCATCCGCAGGTGCGCTGCTGCTTTCAGGTGCAGCCTGCTCAAAGGTGAAGCAGGGCGAATACCCTGTGAATATTGCAGGCCATCAGGTAACCGCAGCGCCTGAGAAGGTGGTATGCCTGAGCGATAATGTTGCAGATATACTTATCGCCTGCGGATATACATCTTCAATTGTTGCTAAGACAGATGAATGTGACCAGCCCGAGCTTGACGGAATTCCCTCGGTCGGCTCAAGAAATAACCCAAGCTATTCAAGGATCGAAAGTCTGTCTCCTGACGTTGTATTTGCAGACAAAAGCGTTTCAGAAGAGCTTGTCAAAAAGCTTGACGACAATGATATCAATGTGTTCAATATGATAAAGGCTCAGAGCGGAAAAGAGCTTTCTGTGGTATATTCCAGCGTTTCATCCATCATGGAGGGCAACAATACCGGAAAGCAGAACGGCGAGAAAAAGGCAAGCAGCCTTCTTCAGACCTTTGACGCTATGGAAAGGACTATCCCCGAGGGCGAGGACGAAAACCAGGCAAGACCAAAGGCGTGCTATCTTTATGATATAGACGGAACAGCCGCTACAAACGACAGCTTCAGCGGCAAATTCTTCAAATATGCAAAGGCACTGAATGTGTGTGCATCAAGTGAAACGACAATGGGATCTGTGGAATCCATCAGGGTTTCCGATCCTGATTATATCTTCTGCGCACAGGGCTTAAAGGATCAGATTATCAAAAGCGAAAAGTTCAAGGATCTTACAGCTGTCAAAAAGAACAGGGTCTTTGAGATAGATGCTGATGAATTTGAACGTCAGGGCGATACAATGACAGAGGTACTTTCCTTCATTATCCAGACAATGTATCCTGAGCTTCAGTCAAAAACAGACGAGGAAAGCGTAAGCGAGGAAAGCAAGCAGGATAATAAGCAGGATAATAAGCAGGAAAGCAAGCAGGACAATAAGCAGGAAAGCAAGCAGGATAATAAGCAAGAAAGCAAGCAGGATAATAAGCAAGAAAGCAAGCAGGAGAGCAAGCAAGAGAGCAAACAAGAAAGCAAGCAGGAAAGCAGCAAGCAGGAAAGCTCAAAGGTAAAGGCAGATACATCGCTCAAGATCACAGACGATACAGCATTCGGTCAGGGTGATGAAGATGACGATATCAAAAAGATCCAGACAAGGCTCAAGGAGCTTGGCTACGGCAAATTCGAGGACGGAATAACCAATTATTTCGGTGAGATGACTGCAAAGGCATTCAAGGCATTCCAGAAGAACAACGGACTTGACGAAGACGGCTATGCAGGTGCTGACGCACTCAGACTTCTTTTCTCTGACAAGGCAAAGCCTGCTTCATCATCACAAGCCTCACAGCAGGAAACAACACAGCAGCAGTAATACATACAGATCAGAAAAATTATGCTCCGCCGCCCGGGACCCCGTGGTCAGGCGGAGCATTTTATATTTGCTGACTATTTCCTGACAATCCCTCCGCAAGGGGTGAATCAAAAAAGAATTATCGGATGTGATAAAATATGAAGAAGCTCGTTGTAGGAATAATAGCTCATGTCGATTCGGGAAAGACTACCCTTTCCGAAGCAATGATGTACAGCTCGGGAAATTTAAAAAAGCTGGGAAGAGTGGATCACAGGGATTCCTTTCTGGATACAAATTATCTTGAGCGTGAAAGAGGTATCACTATTTTTTCAAAGCAAGCCATGATGTATTACGGAGACACTGAATTCACTCTCCTTGACACTCCCGGGCATGCAGATTTTTCTGCGGAAACGGAAAGAACGCTTCAGGTGCTTGACTATGCGCTGCTTGTGATAAGCGGAACGGACGGAGTGCAGAGTCATACTGCGACTCTGTGGAAGCTTCTGAAAAAATATAATGTGCCGTGCTTTATTTTTGTAAATAAGATGGATCTTGACGCTGCGGATAAGGATATAGTTTTAGCTCAGCTGAAGGACAGGCTTGATGATGGCTGCACGGATTTTTCTGTCCCCTCGGGGGAAGAGTTCGAGGAAAATATCGCAATGTGCAGCGAAAGGCTTATAGATAAATACAGCGAGGGGTTAAGTCCGGATGATGACGATATTGTTCTTGCCATAAAAAACCGTGAGGTATTCCCCTGCTTTTTCGGTTCAGCGCTGAGGCTTGAAGGAATAGACGAGCTGCTTGCCGGTATGGACAGATTCACCCGTATGCCGGATTATGGTGACGCTTTTGCTGCAAGGGTATATAAAATATCAGAGGATAAGCAGGGCGGCAGACTGACCTTTCTCAAGGTGACGGGAGGTATTCTCCGGGTACGTGATGTGCTTGAAAGCAGCAAAAACAAAACATCTGAAAAGGTCAGCCAGATAAGAGTCTATTCCGGAGAGAAATTCACGGCAAAGGAACAGGTCGGCGCAGGAACGATATGCGCTGTAACAGGCGTGAGCTTTACCCATGCAGGTGACGGACTGGGGGCACAGCAGGACAGTGCTGCTCCGGTTCTTGAAAGCGTGCTGACATATACGCTGGAGCTTCCGGAGGATATAAATGCACATACAGCTCTTGAAAAAATGCGTATACTCGAGGCTGAGGATCCGCAGCTGAAGGTTGTATGGGACGAAAGAAACAGCAGTATACAGCTGAGACTTATGGGAGAAATACAGCTTGAAATACTCAGAAGCATAATCAAGGAGCGCTTCGGCTTTGAAGTATCCTTTGGAAGAGGAAGCATTATTTACAAGGAAACTATCACAGATACGGTGGAAGGGATAGGACATTTTGAACCGCTGAGACATTATGCAGAGGTGCATCTTATATTGAAGCCCGGCAAAAGAAACAGCGGTATTGTTTATTCCTCATCGGTCAGGGAGGAACAGCTTGACAGGAATTTTCAGCGGCTGATATTGTCCCAGCTTTACGAAAAAACACATATCGGTGTTCTGACAGGCTCTCCGGTGACTGATATCGAGATAACCCTTGCCGCTGGAAAGGCTCATCTCAAGCATACGGAGGGCGGAGATTTCCGTCAGGCTGCGTACAGAGCTGTGCGTCAGGGACTCAGGAGTGCAAGCTCTGTACTGCTTGAGCCGTTCTATGATTTTACGCTGGAGGTGCCTGCTGAAAATACAGGACGTGCTCTTTCGGATATAGACAGGCTTGCAGGGAGCTTTGAGCCGCCTGAAGCTCAGGGGGAAATGACGGTGATAACCGGCAGGGCGCCTGCTGCGACAATGAACGATTACGGCAGCGAGGTAATGCAGTATACCAAGGGCAGAGGCAGGCTGAGCTATACCTTCGGCGGATATGATATCTGTCACAACAGCGAGGAAATAATTGCTCAGGCAGGCTATGATCCTGACAGTGATGTGGAAAATCCCTGCGATTCCGTTTTCTGCTCTCACGGTGCAGGACACAATGTGAAATGGGATGAGGTGCGCAGTCATATGCATCTGAGCGCAGTGCTTTCCGAACGTGAAACCAGAGGAATGGATGATCCTGCCGGTTTTATACGGTCGGCAAAGCGTCAGAGTGATATCTTTGCCTTTGACAAGGAGCTTATGCAGATATTTGAAAACACCTATGGTCCGGTGAAAAGAAAAAGGGAGGAACGTCGGCAGTACAACTATGATAACAGCGTCAGCAGGGAAAATAAAGGCAGGACAAAAGCAGCCTCTGCTGCGGCAAAATATGACGGTACAGAATATGTTCTGGTAGACGGATACAATGTGATATTTTCATGGGATGAGCTGAAAAAGGCTGCTCAGACAAATCTTGATGCTGCAAGGAACACGCTTATAAATATTCTGTGCAATTATCAGGGCTACAGAAAATGCGAGCTTATACTTGTATTTGACGCATACAAGGTCAAGGGAAATGTGCGTGAGGTCGAGAGAGTCGGCAACATCAGTATTGTATATACAAAGGAAGCGGAAACTGCTGATATGTATATTGAAAAGGTCTCGAACACCCTTGCGAAAAAGCACAGGGTGAGGGTCGTGACCTCTGACGGGATGGAGCAGCTGATAATACTTGGAAACGGTGCTCTCAGGGTTTCTTCAAAAGCTTTTCTTGACGAGGTAAGGCTTGCAGAAAAGGAGATTCGTTCTATTATATCGGATATGACATGAGCGGAGAAATTTTTAACTTTAAATTGTGATGGCGGATGGTATGGTGCGTTTTACCATAATTCTTTATGACTATTGGTTTCTTCGCAGGCGTCCGCAGGATGCGGACGCAGCAAAAGAGGAACACCAAAAGAGTGGCTTTGCCCCTCTTTAGGTTTTCCCCTTTTGAAATCCCTTTTCCTTAACACCCTGTATCCACCGCTGCGCTCGCTTTCCTACGCTGCGCTGCCTTCGGCGTGCTCGCTTACTTTTGTGTCGGCGACGAATTCAGTGTGAGCGTGAGCGGCTTTGTTTCGTTGATTCTGAAATTTGTGTACCGCTGTTCACTTTCGGCTGAACGCTAAAGCAGCAGTTTTACAAAATTTCTGATTCACCATGTGCAAAAAGTCCAAAATCAAAAATAAAATCGTGATTTAATGCGGCTTTTCGGCACTGATTTTTTATAAAAAAGAGATTTTGGCACAGTCTGAATTCCACTTTCCAAATTCAATTATTCACTGAGTGAACGCAGTAAACGTTTCCGTGAAAGCTTCAATGAATGATAATGTATAACCTGAATCCGTGAAATTGAATTAAATCTTTTTTTAAACCTTCCGGGTTTTCATTTCAGCCAGGCGGCAGGCGTGCGCAGGTGAACAACTTAAAAACCTGAAATGCATAAAACAACGCATTATCTCTGGGTTTTTCAGAACAATCAATAATGAGTTTCACGGATTCAGGTATAAAATAACGCATTATTACCGTGTATTGACAGAAGCTATAGGTGAGCTTTACGGATTCAGTGTTTCCTTGATATTTTTTTATTATTAAGTTTTCAGTATTGGTTGACAAATGGGGAGAGATATAGTATAATATATAAGCACTGTAAAGGCGAGTGCTTTACAGACAGCTGAAATCGGAGGCGGTATTGATGGCTAAGGATATGAGAGTTGCCTATCTTCTCGATTTTTACGGCGATCTGCTGACCGATAAACAGCGTGATTCGCTGGATTATTATTACAATGATGACCTTTCTCTCGGCGAGATCGGAGCTAATCTCGGTATCTCAAGACAGGGAGTCAGGGATAATATAAAAAGAGCCGAGGCTATTCTTTTTGAAATGGAAGATAAACTCGGTCTGGCTCAGAAATTCACACTGATAGATGACAGTCTTGAGATTATAAAAAAGCATATTGATATCATTGATAACAGAAATATGAGAGTCTATCGCTCGAATGATATAAATGAAAGCATCAAGGTGATACTCAAGGAGCTTGACAAGCTTGATAAGCTTAAATAATTGTAAGACAGTACAGATAAAAAACTTTTGAATTTTTACAATCAGCTAAAATGTACATAATAGCCGATTGTAAATTGGCGAGTGTTTTTTGCCGCCGCAGGCGGCAAAAAACACCGCTCCTTAAGATATAAGTAGTCATTTTCTGCGCCGTCAGCGTAGAAAATGACGGATGGCGGCGGAGAATAATTGTAAATTACAAAGCTGATTATCCGCACAAACAGAGGATTTTTGACTTTTACAATCAGCTAAAAATGTACATAAAATAAGGAGGGAATA
>CACWVH010000079.1 GCA_902764235.1 uncultured Ruminococcus sp. | reverse complement strand
ATTCGCTGTCAATTTCCATCTCGTAATCACAGTGGAGTAAATCGCCATAAGCCCATGTACCATTGTCAACTCGTTTTCCTCTAAAAAGTATCTCACGCATTTTCAACCCTCCTGTTTCTTCACTTTGTCTATCGCCTCGTGTGGGTTTCGTGCATAAACAAGGCTTATGATATGTGTCAAGCTGTTTCTGACTGAATATAGCATAGCTTCGTGATAAAATGCGGTATAATGCCCGACTGTTGTTGTGCCATGACCGTTAGGGTAAAAGCGCATTAACTTGTGTGCGGCATTGTCAATTCTACTCATTGCAGACCCTCCTGTTCCATGCTTCAATAGCTTTTTCTATATTATCGTATCCTCCTATATTTGCCCTGCAAAAACAGTTTTGACATTCAACTATATATAGTGCATTAAATGCTATGCCGATTTCTGCATTTTTGCCGCAAAACGGACACGGCTTTAATTCTTTATTCATTATTTTCTTCCTCCTCTGTCCGATCTCATCAGCGCACAAAACGAATATCCGAACGCTGCGCCTAGAAAAAATAATATCATTTCGGTCATGGTTTTTCCCTCCCGTCAAAAATACGCACAAGCTTTTTGCAGATCGGGCAGCCCTGCTTTTCCGCTTGGGTCAGAATAGGACTGCACCGGTTTTGTATCCGAGTGTGCCTGTCGAATATCTCACCCCACTGATAGTATTTTTCAAGCTGTCTTTCAAGCTCCTTCTGCTTATGAAAAAGTTCGTCCTGCGTTATCAGCTTCATACGAAACGAACGGATCAAAGTTATCAGCGACAACAGATAACAGCTCTCGCCTATGTCAAGATCGTTTATGTAATCGCTGTTTTTCTTTGCTCTGTCCGTAAGCATTTTTATTTTCGGTTCATATTTCCTCACGTCTATAACACCACACACCCTCTCTTTTTAACTATACAGCTCTGTAAGCGTAGTTTATATAATAATTAATCAATTTTATACACCTGAAAATAAATCGTTTTACAGGGCGATTCTGACGTTTTACGGCATTGCTGTCAAAACGGCAGATCCTCGTCAATACCGTCAGCAGTATTTTCATGCTTTACCGGGAGTTTTATCTCGTCTTTGCTGTCCGGCAGCTCTGTAAATCTCTGCTTACGTCCGTCAAATTCGTATTTAAACTCCCTTGTGCTGCCGAATTTGTTTTTGTCAAGAGTAACGGTCGTGTCCTTCGGGTCGGCTTCACTGCCGCTCTTGTCGTTGACGTAGGGACGGTACAGCAAAAGCACATAGTCACTGTCCTGTTCAAGTCCGCCGCTCTCTTTCAGGTCGCTCATGGTCGGCTTGTCTTTGCCTGCCCTTGTCAGCTGTGACAGCGTGATGATACAGCACCCTGTCGCCTTTGCCGCCTGTTTCAGCATCTGCGAAATATAATCTATCCTCTGCCTATTGTCAACGAATTTCCGGCTTGACGTAACTATCTGGATAAAATCAATTATCACGATATCTGGCTTTTCGGTGTAGATCATGTCGGTTATTTTTTCGACCTTTGAAACATCGTCAACGACTGTAAGATTTTTATACCTCTCGATAACTGCCTTCACCGTTTCCACTGAAATGCTGTGCCGTCCGGTCAGGCTGTAGTCAAGGTCGGCAGTGTCTGCAATGAGCCTGTCGTAGATCATCCCTGACGACATTTCAATGCTGAAAAACATTACCTTTCTGTCCGGATTGTGGGCGGCAATGTTTATAGCGTATGTAGTCTTTCCGGTGCTGGGTCTTGCGCCGATGCTTGAAAGTGTCCCCGCCAAAAGCCCCCCGCCAAGCGTTTCATCAAGCACCGGAAATCCGGTTTGCACAAGCTTAATGGGCTCATGATACTGACGAAGATATTTTTCTCCGCTTGTTTCGGTATGCTCTTCCGTGAGATTCTCCGCGCTTGTAACAAGCTGTCTGAGGTCGTTTACGCTGATGTCGCTTTCAAGCGCAAGCTCCGTTACCTCTTTTTTTATCCTGCGCCTTGCGTACAGCTCCTTTGCGGCTTTCAGTGTATCGTCAAGCTGATTTTCTGCGATCGACGGCGAGATCATGGACTGCATTGCAAGGACTGCTGCTGTCTGTTCGTTTTTTTTCAGCGCCGCCGCTAAAACAGTGTAATCTGCCTGCGGATAATCTGCGCAGAGTGCTGAAAGCTTTTTGAAAATACATTTTGCCGTGCTGTCCGAGAAAAAATCCACGCTTACCGATGCAAATATTCTCTGCCTTTCCGGCGCATCAAGCAAAAGCACAGACCCTACGATCTTGTATTCAAGTTCTGTTTCTGCTACCATTCTCCCATTCCCCACTTGCTGATGTAAGCGCCGCTTTCAAGTTTTTTCAGGAACTCGTCCTGTGCTTCAAGTCCGGCTGACGCAAAGCTTCTGAAAACATCCTGCCAGTTGTCGGGAAATGCCGTGCCTGATTTTACGAAGCCCCTGCGGAAGTCGCAGGCATTGTAATCGTCTCCGCCGGGAACGGTCTTTGCAAATTCCTTCACATCTCCGAAAGTCCATTTCATTTTCTTTTCGGTCAGCTTATTTTTCTTTTTTTCGACCCGACCCCGTATCTTTTTCCCCTTAGGGGAAAAAGATACTTTCTTTCTTTCTTTAGTTGTCCCCCTGTAGTTGTCCCTGTAGTTGTCCCTGCTGTTGTCATTTAAAGGGTCAACTGAATCCTGATAGGTATTGTAATTTGTGACCGTAATTATACGGTATTTATTGGGTTTTACCTCTTCCGAAATCTCACCTGTCTGAGCAAGATTTTTAAGACAGCGGAGAACAGCATTTCTGCTCAGGCTCGTTATTTCACACAGACCGTTGATACTTGTAACGATCTGTCCACGCTTTATAGTAATATCATGCCACATTTTATCTTTGTAATTTACGGCAAAGATCAGCTTGACAAAGAAGTAAAATACAGTGGGATCATCCGCCCATGCCCATTCAAGCATTTTTCTGTGCAGTTTTATAAAACCTTTATTATTCATGTTTCACCTCCGAGATCAGTTTTTTTGCATCATCCACACAACGCATTATCATGTACCTGAATCCATAGCTTTCAACAACTTTTTGAAAGTGCTTTTGTTTTTGGCTCTGCCGTCCTGTGGGGGTTTTTATTTCAATGAATATAGTTTCACCGGTCTTTGTAAAAAGCGTCAGATCAGGCTCTCCGGGTATGCCTATGACTATCGGTTTGCCGTATGGTGTGAGATACGTTCCTACATTGTTCCGACGTACAATGCCGATCTCAGACAGCGCGGCACGGATAGCGTTTTGTATTTGCGTTTCGCTTTTCACTGCCGAGCCACCCCCTTGACTTTTGCTGAAACCATACCCATCCCGGTTTATATCCGTGCTGACGGGCATATATTCTAAGCTCTTCCACCGTCTGACATTCCTTCGGACTGAGATAGAATCTTACTCTTTTTTCTGCTGTTTCAAGTCTGACAAGCTCAAATTCCCTGTCATATTCGATGCTGCTTTTTCTCTTCTCAACAGTAAACACATGACCGCAGTGAGGACATTCAACCGTTCCCATCGGCACACAGGCAAAGCACTGAGGACAGGTCTTTACAGGCATTTCGCCTGTTTTCTTTTTGGGATGTCCTTCAAGCTTCCATTCTCTGTCCGCATCCGGAAAACCGTGAAGAGCTATGTTGTTGACGTGATCTATTATTATTGCCCGCTTGCCTTCCTTGTATCTCATGCACCTCATAGACTGCTGTATGTAAAGTATCAGCGATTTTGTAGGTCTGAGCAAGATAACACATTCACAGTCAGGCACATCGAAGCCCTCTGAAATTAAATCGACATTGCAAAGTATTTTTATCCTGCCGTCACGGAAATCATTGATAATACGCTTACGTTCTGCCTTTGGAGTATCGCCGTCAATATGCGAAGCTCTGATGCCGTCCGCATTGAAAAGCTCTGCTGTTTCTTTTGAAATCTCTATTCCCGGAAGATAACATATAGCTTGCTTTCCGGAAGCTAATTTTTTGTAGTGTTTCAGCACATCGCCGTAAATTATCCGGATGTTATCTCTGAAAAAGTCCATCACCTGAGATATATCAAAATCACCGTGCTTTATTCGGAATTTCGGCATTTTTATATTCGGCGCATAATAGTCGTATGGCGACAGATAGTTTTGTGTGATAAGCTCTTTAGCCGTAATGCCCTCGATAAGAATATCGTTAACGTCAATAAGTCCCGAGCCGTCCGTTCTTTCCGGAGTGGCAGTCACGCCTACTCTCTTTGTGACGGGAAAGGCATCGTAGACACGTTTGTATGTAACGGCTTTGCTGTGATGATTTTCGTCCGTGATGATCAGATCGGGTACAGAAGCATTTCTCAGCCTTCTTGTCATTGTCTGAACCATCACGATCCGGCACAGCTTCATATCGACACCAAAATTAAAAAAGGTTTTTTCTATCTGTTCACACAGTTCTTTCCGATGAACCAGAAACAGCACTGTTTTTCCTTCATCTGTAAAACGCTTTGCAACGGCGGCAACGATAACAGACTTACCGCCGCCGCAAGGAAGAACGATACACGGAGCCTTGTATCCGTCTGAATATGCCTTGAAAAGCCTGTTTATCAGATCGCTTTGATAATCTCTCAGCTCCATCAGAACGGCAGATCCTCATCTGTAGGAAGGTCGGCATATGTCTCGACACTTGCGTAAGAAGGATCCGCAGAGCTTCCTTTAAGCCGTTTTGGTTCAGGAATATTGTACTTTCCTGTCCTGAGTGCTTCGAGGGAGATCACACCGTAAGGCTGTGCGGTAAAGCCGTGATGTCCGTTGTAGTCGTACTCGGTGTCACGGAAGATCATGCCGATCTTTGCGCCCTTGAGCGCAGCGCCGTCCCATTCCTTTGAGTAGTCTACGTTCAGCTTGTTTTCATCCTTAATAAGCTTCAGCACTGTTTTCATGCGCTTTTTGCTGTCCTCTGCATACTGGCTTCCGTCAGGATACCAGAGTCTGTACACACCCTTGAACTTTGCATTTTCGGGGTAGTTTCTCCTGTCACTGTTGAACTTATCCATGAAATAGTTTTTGTACTCGCCTGCCGAGATATCGAATAGAATGCACAGAGCATTGTCACTGTCTTCTGCTCTTTTTATCGTCACCTCGTATGCGCCTGCGGGAAGCTTCACGCTCTCCGTGTATTCGGGTGTGGTTTCATAGTCCTTGAATGCTCTCATTTAATTATCCTCACTTTCATTTAATAAGGGATCCCTTTCAATAGTCCCTCTGATTTTCAGATTTGTTGACCTCAAAAGGTCAAATTACAGATTATTTTTTTAAGCCGTAGTAATCTCTGATTATACTGTCAACCTGTTTAAGATCGTTTTCCATTTCGGAGCTTTCAAACATTTCCATCGGAGCTTTGACTGTGTTTGTACCGTCCGACCGAGTTAAAAAAACATAATTGCCGTCGATATTTTTTGCCATAAGCACAATGGAAAACAAGCCCTCTACAGTCAGCTTTTCATCAAGCATTTTTCCGATGGTCTTTGCCTTGTATTTTTCCCCGACCATTTCCGTATGATGGAGAAAATAGACGATAGTATCATCCGGCAGCTGTTTTATAACAAGCTGTATCAGGTCATAAAAATGCTTTGCCATTTCGGTAAACTTCGTATATCCTGTTTCTGCCGATCTGTCGAAAAGCTCAAAACAAAGAAGATATTGCGAATCGTCAATAACATATCTTTTAAACTTTTGACTTGCAAGGCTTTTGAATATCTGACCGTATGTAGGGTTGTCCGCTTTCATCATCTTTGAGTTATTACGAAAGGGCAGGGGCTTTCCCGCTATATTGTAGATCACTACTTCATCAGGAGAAAAATTTCTCAGGCTTGTGCTTTTTCCGCTCCCGCTTTCGCCGAGTATCATTACCGGTATACCCATTACTGCACCTCACTTTATGACAAGGCTCCGGGTCCTGCCGAGCTCTGCGCCGGGGATAGCTTTCCCTGCTTTCAGTGCGTCTTTTACGGCAGTCTTGTTTATCTCAGGATCCTTGTATCTGAGATAATCGTCAAGTCCCTTGCTCATGCACATTTCAATAAAAGCTTTTTCATCAGGTATTTTTGCCGACGGCGCATTGCTTCTTATGCTGATCCTTGCCGAAGGGGTCTCGATCAATTTACGGTCCATTTTCTGCATACAGCAGAGAAGGTAAGACTTTAAGCTTTCAAGTCGGTTCTTCTTTGCTTTGCGTCTGCGCTCAAAGGCTGCCTTACGCTCTTCGAGCATTGAAAGCTCACCCTCAAGCTGCATTATGAAGCAGGCTATATTTTCAGCCTTAAGATCAAATTCGCCCTCGATACCGTCAAGGGTATCGAACCACGCCTTTTGCATATCAGCCTTAAAGGCGTCAAGGTCGGGGATGATGTTTCCGTCATCATCCATGTACTGCCCGTACTCGTTTTTTTCGGGCTCATAATCGCAGATTGCGTCAAAGCTGTCAAACAACTGCGCGAAATTTTCTGCATAGTCAAAAAGCGTCATTTTTTTGCCTCCTCTTTTTTCATCTGTCTTTCAAGCTGACTGATAAACAGTGTGATATATGTCGAAGCGCAGTCGATCTCATGCTCATCTTCGCTTTCCTGCACAATAGCGCCGATATAGTCAAGCGCTTTTGTCTTAAGCTCGTTCAGTTCGTATTCCGTCATGTTATTACCTCCTCAAAAGTTAAAAGCATAAATTATCTGCGATATCATAAACAGCAGCCATACCGCTGTCGCAGCCTATGTTGATATCCCTTGTATGACCGTTTTTATACGTAATTCGTGCAATGTCCGTGACATACTTCGTGCCGTCTATAGGCACGGTAAGCGGCACAATGCTCACTATGTTCCTGCCCTCACGGGTCAGTCTGAGGGTTTCGCTCAGGCTTTTAAGAATTGCTGTCATGTTTTCCATTACTATTAACCTCCTTCATATACAGCTCGCTGCTGCCGTCAAGGATATCTTCAAATTCCTGCTCCCTGTCCTCGGGAAAACGAAAGCCCCATGCCTGGATCAGACTGTAAACCTCGTTTCTGACCTTCACACGTTCCTCAAGAAATTTTCCGCTCCAGCTCTGAATAGGCGGATCGTCAGCCCTGAGCGAGCATATCGCAGTATAAGCCATCTGCACTATAATAGGAACCTTTCTGAGTTTAAAGCTTACCGACTCACAATCCTTATTGTTTATCTGCCAGCTTTCTTTATTCAGAAAAACAGCTGCCAACTCATGTCCCGACACTACAGCTCTCGCCTGTGCAAGAATATCCCATGCCCATCTTTCTTCACGCTGTGACGAAGGTCCGCATCCTATAAGACCGGTGCTCTGTTCGATCATCAGATGTGCGACAAAGTCTTTCATTTCTGTGTCGATTTGCCTGGTGATCTCTTTGACTTTTTTACAGTTTGCTCTGATCTGACGCTGTTTCTTTTCCTCGTCAGTCAGCTCTTTCTTTGCCTTTTCCTTTTTTCGTATGATGTAGATAGTGCGATACGACTGCGTATAAACCAGATCTTTTTCCACTTTGAAAGAAAGTCTTTTCGGTGGTTCATCTGTCAGCTCATATCTTTTGACTATTTCGTATTTATCGTTGTACCAGATCAAGTTTTTAGCATCCGGATCTGCTGGTATTCCTGCCTTTTTCAGCAGCTTTTTTATTTCCCGTTGACAAACAGCCATCTTTTCTTCTCTCAGCTCGTTGCTAATAAAATATCTCAGATTATCTGAGCTTCCTGCTCTTTTCAGCAGCTTATTTCTTTTCTTTATATCCTTTATTTTTTCAAGCTCCCTGAGATCATCAAGCGATACCTGCCATTCGTCAAACGCTTCTGTGAGTATTTCACTGTCGAGCTGTGCAATACTCAACCTGCGCCTGACGGTCGTTTCGGAAAAGCCTGTCCGCTGTGAGATAGTATGTACCGTCTCCCCGAGATCAAACATCAGCTGAAAGCCCTGCGCCTGTTCAATGACAGTCAGATCATTACGCTGCATATTCTCTTCGAGCATGATACCGACCTGTTCCACCTTGCTCAGCCCCTCGACTATCTTGCACGGCAGGTATTTCAGCCCCGCAGCCTTTGCAGCCTCGAGCCTCCTGTTGCCGATAAGCACCAGGAACCTTCCGCTGTAAGGTACGACAGTCAGATTCTGCATTATGCCGTTTTTACGGATACTGTCCGTCAGCTCCGATATATCCCCGATATCCTTCCGAGGGTTGTCGGGGTGATGCAGCAGATTTTCTATTGGTATCATCTTGATTTTTCTGTCGTTTGAGGATATAATATTCTCAGGAAGATTTTCTATATCCTTTTCCGTTGCCGGTATTGCAGTACCGACAGCGGATTTTTCTTTTTTGTCTGTCATGTGTTTTCCTCCGTTTTCTCAGCTCATTACTGTCCTGTTTCTCGCAGCCTCAAAGCCGGTGCTTATATCGTCCCTGACAGCGTCCGCTGCCTTTTTCTTCTGCTGCTTGCCCTCAGATTTTGCCAGTGCCTCACGCTCTGCCAAAAGAAACTTTATCACCTTGTCAAGCTCTGTCGCTGTGTCGATCGGTGCTTTCATCACTACACCGCTGTTTGTTCTGATCTTTACACTTCCCATTGGTTTTGTCTCCTTTCTGCGCAGTTCCTGCGCTCCCGGTTTTGTCTTGATATACTTCTTCCGGCTTAATCGCAGGCAGTCATATTGCCTGCTGTATCAGCCATATTGTGAGCTTTAACGCCCAGAGCTTACGTTTATTCATCCTGCTCTCTCCCGGATCCACTCCATGAGCTGATGCTCGTAGATTTCATATATCCAGCGTGTGTCCCTTATTGCGACCCCGAAGGGATAAACTCCCTGCTGTAGTCCGAGTCCAAGCTTCTGTGGATCAGTCTTCATGCCGTGCTCTTTGAGTATCTCGCAGGCTCTCTTTGTGGTAATGACATTTATTTTCGGAATTTCTGCCATGATCTCAGCCCCTTTCGTTAATTTTTATGCTTTCTCCTGCTCCTGCATACCGGGCATATGTAATATTCGTACTTGTCTTTTACGCTGACGTTCCACTCTGTCTGACAGTATATGCAGGTTTTGTATTTACAGCCTTTACGATGTTTCATTTCCTTTCAACACGCTCCATAACATTCAGCTCACATTCGCCGTCCGTTTCTGCACTTCTGAGCTTCGCCGCTTTTACGATTTCTGCGTAATCGTCAGACGTACACAGCAGTTCGCCCGGCTCTGTTTCTGTTTCGTATGTATCATACAGTGCATACTTTTTCATGTTCTCACCTCCATCACACCATGCCGTCTCCTTATACCAACCGCTGTCGCAAGGCTCGGGACCTTTATACCCTGCTCATACAGGCTTATGACCTGCTGAGTTACTCCGACTTCCTCCGAAAGCTCCTTTTGGCTTTGGTTTGCCTTTTCCCGGTAATTCCTGATATTTTCAGCAAGTGACAAAATCCTCACCCCCCTTGTTTTTTTCCCCTGCTTCACCTTATAATCGTATTATCGGCACTGCCATGCCGACATAAATACGAAAGTGAGGTGAATAAAATGCGTTTGAATTATGACTGTGTTCGTGATGTGATACTCAAGCTTGAAGAACTCCTGACTATCGAATATGACAAGGATTCCGATAGTTTTGAATTATGTACCGTTGATATTAATCAGCTTTATGACAGTTTACAAGACAAAAATTATAAAATTGAAGACGTACTCTATGTCGTAAAAAATCTTGATGAAGCTAATTATATATCAGCAACATTTGAATATGGCGACGGCAGTATCACAGATTGTATAATTACGGATATAACTTATGAAGGAAATGAATTTATTAACAAAACTCGTCCGATAGGAATATGGAAAAAAATCAAAGACGGATTCAATAAAACAGGTGCAATTTCCTTGCCGATAATATCCAATGTTGCAGCTTCATTAATAACAACACTCGCAAAATCAAATTTAGGGTTACCTTAACCTGAAGAAATCTTTAATCAGCATTTCAAGTGCCCACTGCTGATACTCTGATAGTTTTTCGGCGTTGGGCTCTTCTATACCCTGTTCTTCGTAATAACGCAAATATGCCGCTAACCCCGACTTGTAACTAATAAATTTGTAAAAAAGTACTATATTCGCAACTACAAGAATTACAATTATTACTGTCTGCATACCCTCACCCCACTTTTTTAAAAAAATACAACCCGATTTTAAAAAAATACAACCCGATTGTTGACTTTGTGAATAAAATATCTTATACTTGTTGTAAGTATATTTTTCGTTCGGGTTATTGGTTGTTATTTACAACCTGATTGTATTATATTCCCTGATTTAGGGATTGTCAATTATTTTTTTCGCTATTTTAGGGATTTTGTTTATTTGCATAAAAAATTAATCCCTGAATTAGTGAAATTGCAGAAAGGGTGATAATATGTCTTTTTATGAAACACTTTCATCTCTGATGAAAAAAAGAAATGTTACAGCTAAACAATTATCAGAGAAACTAAAAATAGGAAAAAACCAATTCAAGTACTGGAAAGACAACGGAAATATACCTAACGGAGAGACCCTGATTTCTCTTGCTGACTACTTCGACTGCTCGGTAGATTATCTGCTCGGACGAGAGGAAACAAAAAAAGCCGCTGTTCTCCCGGTTGAGAGCAGCAACATTAGCAAACTTATTGGTTTTTACAATCAGCTTACCGAAGATGCACAAAAGGAAATGCTGAGCTACGCAGAATACATGACCACAAAGCCCGA